>JAPLJM010000078.1 GCA_026388595.1 Deltaproteobacteria bacterium | reverse complement strand
AAAAAGGTTATGGAAACGATCGTCCGGGACTATGTCCTTCGTCCCGATCAGGCTGTTGGCGAAAACATCGGTGCAGAGATGGTGCGACGCCTTTCGGAGAAGAATTATATCCCCGACCGCGCCAAAGACCTCTATGCAGCGGCGTTTGTTCAGGAATTAAAAAAGTCTCTCGGTCAGCCCGTCGACATTCCGGTTCGGGAAGGATTGCGGATCGCCGTTCTCGGCCCCGGCTGTTCCCAGTGCGACCGCCTGGAGATGGACGTCCGGGATGTCCTTTCTGAGATGAACCTTCCGGGTGAACTGCTCCATGTAACGGATATCCGGGAGATCAGTCAATACGGCGTCATGGGTGTTCCCGCCCTTGTTGTCAACGACAAAGTCGTCTGCGTGGGCAACATTCCCCATAAAAATAAAATCAGGGAATGGCTGGGCAAGGCGCAGGATTAGCAGAAAATTGCTCCGAGAAGCTCGCGGGATCATCCCCGGGGAGCCGTTTGCAAGAGACAAAAATGAGGCGAGGTTATGGACATCAAGACGTATGTGATCCACCGGCATGTGAAAGGACAGGACCTCAATCATCATGGAACGCTGTTTGCCGGAAGGGGCGCCGAATGGTTCGTGGAAGCCGGCCTGATCGCGGCGGCCAGCCTGACCTCTCCGGAGAGAATCGTTTGTGTGAATATTCACGGGATGATTTTCTCAAAGCCGGTTCGAGCGGGTCATATTCTCCGCTTTGAGAGCAAGGTTGTCTTCGCCGGGAAGAGCCGTCTGGCGACGCACGTGGATATTGTCTTCGGTCACAACGACGAGCAGGTGCTCGACGGCTTCCTGACCTTTGTCCATGTGGGCCCCGATGGTCGTCCCCTGCCGCATTGCATAGTCATCGACGCCGTAAATCCGGTCGACAGGGAACTTCAGGAGCGGGCAAAAGCCCTGTACGGACAGCGATAACGCTAAACGATTCTCTCACCGGACACTTATCCTACATTAACTTGTGGTAAAAGATTCGGGGGCGTGTCACCGCTACCCGCCGGTACGGAGGAATTGATTTCGGTGCGATCTCTATTTTCTGCAGATGGGATCACTACCCTCCGGCAGGGAAAAATCATCATCCCGGCGTATTTCAGGGAAAATACAACTGAAAGAACCTTAACCATATTATGAGTATCCCCTATGAGATCATGCCTTACGAACCCTATCTCAGGACAGGGCTCTTTCTCGCCGTGCTAATGCTCGTTGCGACTGCTGAAATACTCTTTCCAAGGCGCCCACCGACGGTCTCAAAGAAGACCCGTTGGTTCGGCAATCTGATGATCCAATTCATCAATGCCGTTGTCCTGCGGCTGATGTTTCCGGTTCTGCCGATCGGCATCGCTGTCCTGTGTTCAGAAAAAGGATGGGGCTTACTCAACCAGTATGCCTTGAACCCATGGGTTTCCTTGCTCACCGGCATTGTCATGCTTGATCTTTTGGTCTACTTTCAGCACGTCATGTTCCACAAGATACCCCTCTTCTGGCGGATTCATCGAATGCACCACATTGATCTAGATATCGACGTAACAACGGGGGCGCGATTCCATCCTTTTGAAATCATGGCATCCGCCCTTATCAAAAGTGTCGCCGTTTTCATATTCGGCCCGCCTGCCATGGCCGTATTGGTCTTCGAGATTATGCTCAACGGCGAGTCCATGTTCAACCACGGAAACGTAAGCATCCCCCCGGGAATAGACCGGCGGCTCCGGTTGTTTGTCGTTACACCGGACATGCACCGCGTTCATCATTCCGTCATCCTGCGTGAGAACAACAGTAACTTTGGCTTCAACATTCCCTGGTGGGACTTTCTTTTTCGGACCTATGTTGCACAGCCTGCCCTGGGGCACGAAGCCATGACGATTGGCCTTACAAGCTTTCGCGACATGAAAGACTCAACCCTGTGGAGAATGCTGGCAACGCCTTTCATGACAATGAAGAAAGTGTTGTAATGGAGGTTGACAGCGCGGATTGAAGTTCAGTAGAATCGTCAAATATTGTTTTAGTATGATTGAAAGGATATTCATTGAATGACGAAACAGCATAAGCGACCTTGCTTGACGGTCAGTGGTCAACCGGTCCATCTCGAAGAAATCGTCTCTGTGGCCAGAAAGGAGAAGCTGATCCGGATCAGTGCGGACCGCGTTTTCATCGATCAAATGGAGCGATCCGAAGCCATGCTTGCGGAGGCTGTAAACAGGGATATTCCTGTTTATGGCGTGACAACCGGATACGGGAAATCCTGCGGCAAACGCCTGCCGAAAGACAAGGCCATCAGAAAAAACGGCGCCAGCCCCCTCCATTTTCATGGATGCGGCACGGGAGAGCCTCTCGGCACTGAGGAAACGCGCGCAGCCATGATCTGCCGCCTGCTTTGTCTTGCCCGGGGCTACTCGGGTGTCTCATGCCTGCTGCTGGAACAGATAGCTGCCTTCCTGAATAGTGGCATTACGCCTGTTGTCCCCTCCGAAGGCTCCGTTGGCGCCTCAGGCGATCTGACACCCATGTCCTACATCGCTGCTGCCCTTGCAGGCGACCGGGAAGCCTTTTACCGGGGCAAGAGAATGTCCGCCACCGAGGCCATACGCAAGGCGAAACTAACCCCTTATGCCTTTCGGATGAAGGAACACCTTTCCATGATGAACGGGACATCCGTCATGACTGGAATCGCAGTCATCGCTGCGGAAAGAGCCCGCCGGATTCTCGACGCCGCCGTCTGTGCATCCGCCCTGACCGTCCATGCCATGAAGGGTAAGATGCACCACTTTCATCCGGTTATCGGCGAAGCGAAGCCCTTTCCCGGACAGGTTTGGATCGCCCGGCAGTTGCGCCTTCTCCTCCGGACGAAAGCTGATCTGTCAAAACTTGAGGAAGATTCTCCGGATACGCTCCAAGACCCCTATTCCATCCGGTGTACACCTCAGATTGCCGGTGTTCTCAGCGATGCCCTGCAGTGGATTTCCAATTGGGTGACAACAGAGGCAAACAGTTCCAACGATAATCCGATTTTCGATCCTGAAACGGGTCTGCCGCTCATGAGCGGCAATTTTTACGGCGGGCACATGGCCTTTGCCATGGACGCCCTCAAGATGGCGGTGGCGTCGGTGGCCGACATGTCCGATCGCCAGATCATGCTCCTGGTGACCCCCCAGCATAACCGGGGACTCCCTGCCGACCTTGTCGGCATCAGGGGCGATGACGCTGTCTTTCATCACGGCTTTAAGGCCATGTCCCTCTCGGCATCCGCACTGGCCGCGGAAGCCCTGAAGAACACCATGCCCGCTGGGTCATTTTCCAGATCAACGGAGTCTCACAATCAG
>JAPLJM010000067.1 GCA_026388595.1 Deltaproteobacteria bacterium | reverse complement strand
GGCGTTGCCGGTTCGAAGTCGAATTCGCCCATGATCCGCACCATCTTTTCCACCAGATCGCCGTTGCTCTTCGCCAGGACGCCCCGCTTCACGTAGAGATTGTCCTCCATGCCCACGCGGACATGGCTGCCCAGGAAGAGGCCCTGGGTGCAAACGGGGAACTCGCCGCGACCGGCGCCGATGACAGACCATTGGTAGTTGCCCTTTCCGAAGACGCGTTCCGCCGTCGAACTCAGGTTGACGAGATCATAGGGGGTGGACTGGATGCCGCCCAGAATGCCCGTCACGAACTGCAGATAGACGGGGAGCTTCAAATAACCGGCCTGCACGAGATAGCCACAGTTGTAGAGGTGCCCCGTGTCATAAACCTCCAGTTCCGGCTTGGTGCCGTTTTCCGCCATGATCGAGGTCATCTTGAAGAGGTCGGCAAACGTATTCTGGAAGATGAAGCCCTTGGCCATCTCCATCATGGCCCCCTCCCAGGGGAACTTGAATTCCTTGTACTTCTCGGCAATGGCGAAGACGCCCCAGTTCATGGAGCCCAGGTTGCAGGAGGCCAGCTCGGGCTTGTAACGGGGGATGACGGACGCCCGCTGCTCCACGGTCATCCCGGCCCCGCCGCCCGTGGTGATGCAGATGATGACGTCTTTGTTCTTCGCCCGGATCTTTTCGAAGATCTGATCGAATATGCTCAGATCCGCCGTGGGCATGCCGGTCTTGGGGTCGCGGGCGTGGATGTGAACCACTGCGGCGCCGGCGTTGGCTGCATCGATGGCGTTCTGGGCGATCTGGTCAGGCGTGATGGGCAGATACTCCGACATGGTGGGGATATGGATCGAACCGGTAATGGCGCAGGTAACGATCCGTTTGTGGGATGGAATTTTACTCTTCGCCGCATGTACTGCCGGGGCGCTGGAAACAGCCGGCCTGGGGGTTTCCGCAGGACCTTCGGGGACTTCCGGCAGAATAAAGAGATCCAGGTTGGCCATCTCCGGTTTCAGCTTGCCATCCTGGCAGGCCGTGACAATCTCCACCACCTTGTCGTTCATGGGGGTGACGACGCCTGCTTTGCGTCCCATTTCCGCTACCTTTCCGTTGATCGTGTTGATTTCACAGGGGATGCCCTTCTCCAAATCCTGCAGCATGCTCGCCTTGAGGGCGCGGTGGGGACCGAAGGCCATCTGGTACATCATGAAGGTCTTCTTCAACTGCTGCTGATTGGTAAATCCCAGGATGCCCACGTCGATCCCCTGGATGGGGTCCGGTTTGACGCCCAGGGCGGCGATCACATGCAGGCATTCGTTGGCAATATGGGCGACGCAGGTCAGTGCTTTAGGGTTGTCCAGGACATCCCCGTAGGTGCAGCCCAGGGCCGCCGACATGCCGCTGAAGGTGGAATTGACCAGGAGCTTCGTCCAGCGGATGCCCTTCAGATTATCGGTCACGATGGGCACACCGGCCGGCTCCATGATCTGTTGCACTTTCTTGAGACGATCCGTCATGGCGCCGTCCAACTCGCCGATGTCGTAGGTCATCTTGTCTGCCGGCGATGTGAGTTGCGATACCCCCGGGCCCATCCAGGTGGCCCCCCAGCCGACGGCGGCGCCGAGCGTCCGCGTGACCCCGACGTATTCGGCAACGGTATCCTCGGGGAGGCCATTCTGCAGCGTCATGACGATGCTCTCGTCATGCAGATGGGAAACGATCTGGGGCAAGGCGATATGGTTATAGGTCGTCTTGACCAGGTAAATGACGAGATCATAGGTTCCTTTCATCTGGGCCGGCGTAATCGCCTTGACCGGGACGGTCTCTTCCAGGAATCCCACAATCTGCGCCCCTTTTTCATTCAGGGCCTTGACATGCGCTTCATTGGCGTCGACCAGGACGACGTCGCGGCCGCCTTTGGTCAGCAGGGCGCCGATGATGGTGCCCAATGAGCCTGCTCCAACAATGGCTATCTTCATTTTTATACCTCCGTAATGCAAAAGTTTGTTTGTGAAGCCCTCTTTCGGCTTCCTTTTGTCGATGAACGGGAACGGCGCGTCCTTGGGGACGGGCCGTTCCCGTTTTTTATGTGACGATTATCCTTGCCGACGCTAGGGATCAGACCTTGTTCAGGAACTTCAACAACGCCAGAAGGCCGTCGTCACGCCAACGGGCGATCTCCTCACCCGTTCTTCCCTGCTCTTCCGGCCGGTTGGCCATTTCCTTCAGCACCCCCTCCTGGGCCATGTCCGCCCAGGCCGGAGGCACCTTTTTCCAGTCGGCCATATCGGCCCACCACAGCTCTACGGAAGGGCCGATGTGGTGCATGATGCCCTTGATTCCGAAGGGCCCGCCGCCCAACTGATAGATCAAATTCGGCCCCATCAGGGCGTAGCGCAGCCCCGGTCCGAAACAGACGGCCTTGTCGATGTCTTCGACGGAACAAACCCCCTTCAGGACCAGATCGATGGCCTCCCGGTAGAGGGCCACGGAAAGCCGGTTGGCGATGAACCCCAGAGCCTCCTTTTGCAGAATGATGGGCTCCTTCCCGAGCAGGCGGTAAAAGTCATAGGTCAGCGTTAGAGCCTCCTTTGAGGTTTTATCTCCCTTGCTGATCTCCACCAGCGGAATGAGGTGGGGGGGATTGTAGGGATGGGCCCCCAGACAGCGTTCGGGGTGAGCGGAATCCTTGGCGATCTCGGTGATCAGAAGCCCCGATGTGCTGCTGGCGAAGATGGCCTCCGCCGGCGCGTACCGGTCCACTTCGGCGAGCAGAACCTGCTTCACCTCATATTTTTCCGGAGCGGCCTCCTGGACGAAGGGGACGTCCTTGACGGCCTCTTCCACGCTGGTGGTGTAACGCGCCAGACTCAGGGCCACATTCATTTTTTCCTGGGTCAGAAGCCCCTTGCTTACCAGATAGTCCAGGTTTCCCCGGATCCGGCCCCGGGCGGTCTTGAGACACTCCTCGCTGACATCATAAACATGGACGGGCAGGCCTCGCCAGAGGAAGTTGGTAGTCCAACTGGAGCCGATCATGCCGCTGCCGCCCAGGACAGCGACCTTTTTTATCTCTGTTGCTTTCATAATCCTTTTCTCCTGTTAATATCCCGTGTTCCGACCTTGCCGATGAACCGGGATGATCTCGATCACGCTTAGTACAGCAGGATCCCCAGGGGGATCACAATCAACAGGGCCAGCACAGTGGCCACGATGTGTCCGAAGAAGACGTGCTTGTAGGCGTTGACGTGGGTAAGACCGCAGACTGCCAGAAAGGTGATGACCACACCGTTGTGGGGCAGGGCGTCGAAGCAGCCCGCCGACATGGTGGCAACGCGGTGAATCAGCTCGGGCGAGAGTCCCAGTGCCAGATACTTCGGCGCCAGGGTCTCCAGAATGATCCCCAGACCGCCAGAAGCGGAACCGGTGATGCCGGCCATCATGTTCGTCGCGATGGACAGGGAGATGATGGGGTGCATCGGCAGCGTCAGGAGCCATGCGGCAATGACCTTAAAGCCCGCCGTGGCCGCCACGGCCATGCCATAGCCCACGTCGGCGCAGGTATTGACGATGGGGATGACGGTATTGACGGCCCCCTTGTTCAGGGTGTCGAGGATGTTCTTATATTTATTCCAGAAGAAGACCATGCAGACGGCCGTCCCGCCGGCCAGCGCCCAGACGGCGTCCAGCTTCAGCACATTCAGCAGAACAACGACCACCACCATGGGAACGATGCTGAGCCAGACGTTGGGTAGCGTCGCCAGGTCCACATCGGCCGTACCGACAACTCCGACACCGGTGGGGGCCTCATAGACCTCCCCGCGCTCCCTGGACTTCTTGAGTTGATACTTGAAATAGAAAACGTTGAAAGCGGCCACCACAACAGCGGCCAGAATCCCGATCACCGGGGCGGCCATGGGGGTGGACGCCATGTACTTCGTGGGCATGATGTTCAGGATCTGCGGGGAACCGGGCAACATGGTCATGGTGATGGACCCGATGCCGAAGGCGTAGGGAATGACAAAGAGGTGCCAGGGCAGGTTCATCTCTTTGAACAGGGGCCGGCCGATGGGAACCAGGGCAAAGACGACGACGAACAGGCTCACACCGCCGTAGGTGAGGGCCACACCGATAAACGCGATGGCAAGCATAACGTTTAAGGGGCTCTTGCGCCCGATCACCTTGAGGATGCCCTCGGCGATGGCACGGGCCGCACCGCTGTCCTCCATGAATTTGCCGAAGAGGGAGCCCATC
>JAPLJM010000066.1 GCA_026388595.1 Deltaproteobacteria bacterium | reverse complement strand
ATCTTCAGAGAAAACATCAAAAAGGGGACGGAACTCGGCAAGCAGGCGAAAGGTTATATCGACCGGGGCGAACTGGTTCCCGATGAAATCACCGTCCCGATGATCCTCAACCGCCTGAAGGAAGACGACTGCAAAAGCGGCTGGCTCCTCGATGGATTTCCGCGGAATCTGGCCCAGGCGGAAGCCCTCTGGAATGCCCTGGTCAAGGAAAATATCAAGCTGGATTTCGTGATTGAAATCATCCTCGACCGCCAAACCTCCAAGAACCGCATCATGGGGCGAAGGCTCTGTGCCGTGGACAACAATCATCCCAATAACATTTTCATCGATGCCATCAAACCGGCGGAAAAAGACGGCAAACCGGTCTGCCGGGTCTGCGGCTGCGAAACCCTGACGGCACGGGCCGACGACCAGGACGAGGCTGCGATCGGCAAACGGCACGACATCTACTACGACACCAAGACCGGCACAGTAGCGGGTGTGAACTACTTCAAGGACAGGGTTAAAGTCATCGGGGTAGACGGCCTGCCCGGAGTCAAGGAAGTGGCTGCAGATCTCCAGAAAAAGCTGGAATAGATCGAAAGCTTCTGAAAGACAGGATGAAAAAGCCCTCCGTAATATGTGAGGGCTTTTTAAATTAAGCTATGGATAACATAAGAAATTTCAGCATTATCGCCCATATTGACCACGGCAAGTCCACGCTGGCGGACCGGCTCATCCAATACACCGGCGTGGTCACCGAGCGGAACTTCAAGGATCAGATCCTCGACAATATGGATATCGAGCGGGAACGGGGTATTACCATCAAGAGCCAGGCGATCTGCCTTCCCTACAAAGCCCGGGATGGTAAGACCTATACCCTCAACCTTATCGACACCCCGGGCCATGTGGATTTTTCTTACGAAGTCTCCCGATCGCTCGCCTCCTGCGAGGGCGTCCTGCTCCTTATCGACGCTGCCCAGGGCGTTCAGGCCCAGACCCTGGCCAATCTTTACCTGGCCATGGAACATGACCTGGAAATCATCCCGGTAATCAACAAGATCGACCTGCCATCTTCGGATGTGGAGCGGGTGATCGGACAGATTGATGCGGAATTGGGACTGGATGCGGACAGCCATCTGCAATGCTCCGCCAAAGAGGGCGTCGGCATTGAAGAGATCCTGGAAGCCATCGTGGAGAGGATTCCGCCGCCAAAAGGCGATCCGGAAGCGCCGCTGGCGGCCCTGATCTTTGACGCGCATTATGACCCCTTTCGGGGCACCGTGATCCATTGCCGCATCTTTGCCGGACAGGTGAAACCCGGGGATACCATCCGCCTGATGTTCAATCAGGCGCTGCACAGGGTCGAAGAAGTCGGCCACTTCCTCCTGACACGGGAAAAGCGCGAACGGATCGCTGCCGGCGAGGTGGGCTATATCATCGCCGGGGTGAAGACGGTTTCCGACGTCCATACGGGAGATACCATCACCCTGGACAGCCGGCCTTGCGCAAAACCGCTGCCGGGATTCAAGGAGGTCAAGCCCGTCGTCTTTGCGTCCATCTACCCCATCGCTTCCGACGATTACGAAGATCTGGCGGACTCACTGGATAAATTCAAGTTGAATGACGCCTCCTTCATCTATCAGAAGGATTCCTCCGTCGCCCTGGGGCAGGGTTTCCGCTGCGGGTTCCTCGGGCTGCTGCACCTCGATATCGTTCAGGAAAGGCTGGAGCGGGAATACGACCTGTCCATCATCCTTTCCGTGCCCAGTGTGCGCTACCGGTTCACCCTGAAAGACGGCACGGTTTTGGAAGTGGATAACCCCTCCCACTATCCCGATCCGGCCTCCATCGCCAAATCCGAGGAGCCCTATATCCGGGCCACGATGATGATGCCGGAACGTTATCTGGGTTCTGTTATGAAGCTCTGTATGGAAAAACGGGGCGCCAATTCCATACTGAGCTACACGGGACCGGGTCGCGTGGAACTCCTCTTCGAGATGCCGCTGTCTGAAGTGATTTATGATTTCTATGACCGCTTCAAATCCGTTACCCAGGGTTATGGCTCATTCGATTATGACATCATCGATTACCGGGAAAGCACTCTGGCGCTGCTGGATATTCTCGTGAACGGTGAAAAGGTGGACGCCCTGTCCCAGATCGTGCACCGGGA
>JAPLJM010000356.1 GCA_026388595.1 Deltaproteobacteria bacterium | reverse complement strand
GGACCGCTAGATATTCAATAATGCGTTTCTTTGCCTTTTCCAGTCCGTAGTGGTCTTCATCCAGGACCTTCCTCGCCTTTCTGGTGTCCAGATTGTCTTCCGTACTTTGATTCCAGGGCAGCGCCGTAATCCAGTCCAGATGAGTGGATGCGACGGTATACTCGGCGGAAGAGGGGTGCATCCGTGAGAGTCGCTCCAATTCCCGGGTTGCCTCTTTTTTTGCTTCTTCCGGCAGGTTCCCTTTCTCGATTTTTTCGCGATACTCGTCGACTTCCACCTTGGACTCGTCCGTCTCGCCCAACTCCTGCTGAATCGCCTTGAGCTGCTGACGGAGATAATATTCCCGTTGGCTTTTGTCCATGTCGTTCTTGAGCTGGGACTGGATCTTGCTGCCCAACTCCAGAATTTCCACCTGATGATTCACAAGCTTCGTCACTTCTTTCAGGCGATCCTTGATGCTCAGGGTTTCCAGGATCAGTTGTTTTTCCTCTGCGGTGGCATTGATAATGGAGGCGATCATATCCGCCAGGATGCCGGGCATGGCGATGGATTTGGCCATAACCCCGAATTCCTGGGGTAAAAAAGGAGTCAATTTGACGATCCGGTCGAAAAGGCCAGTCAGGTTGGCCATCAGCGCTTCGACTTCCAGATCCTTGATTTCCTCATCTTCAAAGGTAGCCACCTGGGCCTGGATATAGGGTTTCCCCGCGACAAATTTAGCGATGCTGAACCGGCTGACGCCCTGCACCAGCAGTTGCGTCTTGTTATCCGATGTTTTTGCCATTTTCAGAATGACGCAACTGGTGCCGATGCCATAGAAATCCTCCGGTGCAAATTTTGTTTCCAGGGGTGGTTTTTTCGACATGACCAGTCCGATCAGGCGGTCTTTGGCCATGGCTTCGTCGACGAGGGCAATGGATTGATCGCCGGGAAGAATCGGTAATATATCAGGAATTTTAAGAATTTTCAGTTCTTCGGGGGCGGACTGCTCCGGCATGTGAACCTCCTCAGCACAGCTTAACCGTTTTGAACGGGGATTTTGCGAGTTTTATCGACCGGCAATTTAGTCATGCGGATCTGCAGCAGGCCATCGATATACGTGGCATCCACCTGATCCGCATCAATGGGCGCCGGCAGGACGAGGCTGCGCTCAAAATATCCGTAGGGGATTTCCACGAGCCGGTAGCGGGCTTCTTCGGAAAGCGGCCGGATGCGTCGACGTCCTGAGATTTTCACCGTTTTGCGGCCGATTTCCACATGCAGGTCTTCCCGCTTTGCCCCTGCGATCTCGACGACCAGCATGATTTCGCCCGGTGCTTCATAGACATCCATCTGTGGCCGCCAGATCCGGTGGCAGGCGTTGTACCTGGGATTGACCAGATTGAACATTTCATCGATGGCCCTGCGAAGATCATTGTCCAGCCTGCCGGGATCCTCACCAAAACGAATTTTAATCGTGTGCATGGCTTGCTCCTCTAAAGCGCAACAGTCCAAGAAAACAGATAATATTCTCTTGGCCAGTTCTTTTTATACATTAAAAAAAATATTGTCAAGACGGCGATCCTCGTTTATGAGGAAAAACACACTGACGCATAGAAGCGAAAAAGAACAGCAGAGCGATTGGAAGAAAGAGGTAAATACGCCATGAAGTTAGAGCCATGGACGATTCTGTCCAGTAATCTTGATAAATCCTACCGGGTTTTCAACCTCCGGACCGACCATGCCCGTTCGCCCCGCACCGGTCAGTCCCATGATTTCTTTGTGATGGAATCTTCATCGTGGGTGAATATCATTCCCCTGACGGCGAAAAAGGAAGTGGTTCTGGTGAGGCAATACCGTCATGGGACGAGGTCAATCACCCTGGAAATTCCCGGGGGCCTGGTGGAGCATCAGGATGATCCTGAAGCGGCGGCGCTGCGTGAACTCCGTGAGGAAACGGGCTACACGGCGGCATCCGCAGTATCCCTGGGCTATGTTCACCCGAATCCGGCGATTCAGAATAACCGCTGCTATACCTTTCTGGCGGAAAACGTCATGTCGGCAGGCGCCCAGCAGCAGGACGAAAAGGAGGATATTGAGGTGGTCCTGAGTCCGCTTGAGGATATTCCCCGCCTTATCCGGGAAGGCGCCATTACCCATGCCCTTGTCATTGCGGCTTTTTACCGGTACTATATGGAGCATGCCGGCGACGGGAGATAAATCGGCTCCGGCACTGGACCGGTATCGCTTTTTGTCGATCCTGTTCAGCCGGGACGAAATGAGGCGTCTATCTGCTTAGCTCTTCCCGTCCGCCAGTATCACTCTCAGGCATCGACGCAGGCGGGGCAGGCGGCCATGCAGTGGAAGCATTCATACTGGAATCCGATAAACGAAGCCTGGTAGAGGCTCAAGAATTGGGGGTCTAATATCATGGCCTTCTGCTGCTCTGGAGGCGCGGCCGTTAATTTCCTGATGAACCCGATGGTGCCGCCAATTCCGTGGGGCTGTGAGTTTCGCAGGCATTTCAGTTCTTCCGTCTTTCCTTCCTCGTCCAGGGCACGGGCGGGACAGGACTCGACACATAGGCCGCACTCGTTGCACAGGGCTTCTGTAACGGCGGGATCGGAGGCCAGCTCCATATCCGTAAGGATCGCTGTGAAAATGACACGTGTGCCGAAGCGGGGCGAAATGACCAGATTATGCCGGCCGAAAATCCCGAGGCCTGCGGCAACGGCGGCATGCCGGAGGGAAATATCCGCTACCAGCCCCATGTAAGGCGCACCCATGTTCAGGGGATAGGACGCCATGATTGGTGCGGCCTTAACCCGGTATCGATCCTCTAATTCCTTGGCCGTGTGGAAAGTACAGCGCCTCGTCAAATCCATCTGGCCTATCCGACTGTGCATGCTGATCCGGCCGATGTCCGAGGCAAGAGAGCCGTCCAGTTCCCTGAACCCCAGAACGATCATTGAACGG
>JAPLJM010000065.1 GCA_026388595.1 Deltaproteobacteria bacterium | reverse complement strand
GGATGATAATAGAGGGCTGGCTGCCGACGCTTCGGATCGTCAAGATACTGGATGCCGTGGAGGGTCGATGAGTGAACCAGCAACCTGACTCCCGCGGGGGCATTCGCTGCCGGAGGGTTATCGACGACATGCGTGATACCGTAGTAGTTTCGGTGGCTAAGACGTTCCGACGAAGACAGGGATTCATGGCCGAAATAGACCAGGAATCCCGTCAGCGCTGCTATCATGACAATCCGTAAAAGGCGCACCGGCACAATGGCTTTCCGCCAGAACCGGGCGACGGCGTGCCGGTTCCTCCAGCCGAGAATAAAAGCCAGGGCGAGCAGGGCCAGGGGATACTCATAGAGCCCGGAAAACAGAAGCGGAGCACCCAGGGCAACCAAGGTACCGCCGACAGCACCTCCGGCCGCCACGGCCAGATAGAAGCCCGTCAGGTAAAGACTGTCCGGCCGGCTGTGATAAAGTTCCGCATGAACCAACAGGCAGATCGTGAAAAGCACCAGCAGATGGCCGGCAATCATCAGAAGGTTGTTTGATGAGAGGACGTAAAGAAGCCCGCCGGTGATCAGGATCTCCGGCCAGAACGCCATGACCTTTCCGTAAGAGCCGGATTTTTCCCGGAATGTCAGGACGAAGCTGAGAAGGTACAGCACCAGCGGCGGTATCCAGACCAGCGGAAAAGATCCCACCTCCATGGCGATGACATTGGTTACGGTGAGAAGAAAAGCCGACGTCAGGGCGCTCAAGAGACCCCATAGGGCATAGGCCGTCCGGGGAGGGGGCGCGCTCTGCCCGAAAGGGTTGCCCGTACTGATTCCCGCCCCTGTCGCCTTCGTCGGCCGCAGCAGGATGTATGACAGGGTGGCAAGCACCCCATAGAGCAGATAACCGGCCAGCCAGAGGCGGCCCTGTGCCCGCAGCCCCAGAAAAGGTTCGATGAGAAGGGGATAGGACAAAAGACCCAGCAGAGATCCGGCATTTGACGTGCTGTACAGAGGATAGGGATTGCGCGGGGTTCCAGTTCCGGAACGGGCGAGCCAAACCTGCGCCACCACAGCGGTTGTGGAAAGAACAGCAAAGGGGAGCGCCGCCTGGGTGATCAGGACAAATATCAGTTTTTGGGCAGAGGCGTCCGGTGTTGCCTCCGCGGTGATCTTTAGCGGCAGATTGATCAGGGGGAGCAAAAGAAGAAAGAGATGCCGGGCGCCGAACCGCGCCGCCCAGAGGTGTGCATAGAGATACCCGGCAAGAAGCAGGAACTGGAAAAATACCAGGCACAACAGCCAGACATGAACGGCTCCGCCGAAGGACGGAACCATGAGGCGTCCCAGAAGGGGCTCCATGGTAAACAGCAGAAAGGCGCCGAGAAAGACTGTGGCTGTAAGTGTACGGGCGGCAAGGCCTTCCCTTGTGAAGGTGAAACGGCGTTTCGATGACCCTGTCATTGCAATAATCCCATGACCAGTTCTATCTTGCAGGTTGCCAGCTTGTTGAACAGCGGCCGCAAATCAGATGGCATCGCGTTGCATCATCAGAAAAATCCTGATCGAAGAGCAGTTTCTTGAAATCTCCTAACGTACAGGTCCAGACCCTGGAAACATGGGCATAGGGTGACGGGGATGCCCAATCCCGGGTGATGATTCTGCATACGTACCGATAATGGACGGATGAGCCCAAGGCCATGTTATCACAGATAACTTCA
>JAPLJM010000260.1 GCA_026388595.1 Deltaproteobacteria bacterium | reverse complement strand
CTTTGATTTCGGTATCTGTGTATGCTTCGATTGAAAAAGGTCCCATGTCCACTTGATTATTAGCTAATGTTCCATTCTGGCTAGGAATATATTTAAAATCACTTACTTTTATGTTACCAGTTCCCTCCATTGTAATTGAAGGAGAATATGGCATTATTGTTAAACTATTAACACATCCAGTTATTGCCACTACCATAAGCAATGTAATGATTTTCCAGCTCTTCATTTCTCCTCCAATTATCAATCTAAATTTCAGACATGTAAGATCGAAACTTCTTCCGATAGTGTTTCCCGCACGATTCGCATTGCTTGTTCCAGAACATGATCAACCTAACAATAAATATACAGGATAGACTTTGTATTAACTTCTTGGCAATTTACTTCTCAATCAGAGCTCTAATTTTTAGCCACTCATCTGAAGTTACTGGAAAATTCGTTCCACGTGGTTGTTTTAAAATACTCAAATTATGGAGTCCGTTGGCTCTTATTGTTTCCTTTAATAGCGGGCTATGCAATAAATTTTTGACAATTTTCATTTTGACTCGTAGTCTCTCTCCCACTTTGTCAGCGTCATCTACCCAGTATCTCTTTTCAACTTCAGGTTCTCCCATTATTTGGGGATTTATTAAAATTTCTGTAATTGCATAAATTCCAGCTTCTTTTCCGGATAGCCAAATAATTCCAATATGTCCTTTGGTAATCTCAGAGCGGTGCTGGTTCACCTCCCAATGCATAAAATTGCCAATTTCGTCATCCGCGAGTGCATTCAATATGTCATAGCGTTGTGGATTGGCTTGGAAAATCCAAATCTTTTCCGATGTTGTTAATTCTTGCTCCTGTTCTTTTTCTTGCCTATGTTGTTCATCTACGAAGTGATAATTGACCTTTTGTGCTATTTGGTTGACGAGATTAATTCCAAGTTCCTTGCATTCTATCCCTATTGTTTCTAAATATTTTTTCCTTTCTGGAGGAATAATATTTGCGCATAAAATCATCTCAACAAAATCGTCAGGACTTTCTGTTTTTAGCAGTCCATAATATTCCATTACTTGTCCAGAAGCGTCTCGAGAAAGGATTCCTCTTTTAACCTCAACAATGACTTTTCTCTTGTACCTGTCTTCGAAAATTATATCCGCATAGCATTTGCCAAGCTTTACTTGTTGCCCTATCAGCCTAAATCCAGAATTGGGGAAAAATTCATCTGGATATTCTGCTATTAAATTTTCTATATCCTTTTCACGCATTTTATCTATTTGTAATGTCTTCTTGTTAAATTCATGCGAAAGTTCGTTTCATATATTATCTCTCACTATTTTTGTTCCCATTCAGCCATGCGCATTTTACTTCTCGCAACTGCTTCTGAAGAAAAGGAATTCGGATGGCGAAGAATTACTGCCTCAAAAGCTAAATCCGGCAATCCCATTTCCTTCAATATTGTGTAACCGATCGTCTCTTGCGGTCTATTTACAGCTCTTTCAACAGCTTCAATGATTCCATGTTTCTTTATCATTTGCCAAGTTCTTGAGGCTCTTATTCTCTTTTTGTGTTTATTAAAGAGTATTTCTTCATATGCATAAACGGCTTGCAGGGCTTCTCTTTCAGCATCACTCTTTGCATTATGTTTGGCGGCTCTTAACGCAATGGCCTTTCGTCTGGCCCTTAAAGCCATTTCTGGTTCTCTGTCTTTTACATTCTCAATTAAGCGCTCGCATTCTTCAGGCGTCTTCAGTTTGTCAACGATATCATTCACTATTATCTCCTTATAGTTCTATAAATATGTGATTCATAAAACACAAAAAACCCCGGACTCTTTAGTGAGAAGCGGGGTCTGTGATCAATGCTACCATACATCACCTATAGGGGTTCAATGGTGCTTTGAAAGATATGTCATTTGTTAGCATGATAAATATTTAATAAGTTTAATGATTTGTCAATATATATTTCACAAAATTGCTTGGTGGACATCAAATCCGGTGTGGGGCGCTAAACCTGAAAAGGTTAAAGAAGGTTAAAGACAGGTTAAAAAAAATGTCTCGATAAAGAGCGAAATTTGTTAATAAAATGGCGGAAGTGCATGGGAATCGAACCCACCTGGGACGGTTTTAGCGCCCCACACCGGATTTGAAGTCCGGGAGGCCCACCAGTGACCTTGGCACTTCCTCAGTTGATGTGCGACAGGACTGCATTTTATAGATATTCGAGCTGATCGGTCTGGACAAGGGATTGATCGATGAGTTGCACCATGACCGTTTCGCCGACCTTAACTGATGTTGTTTCCTCTGGCAAGACAATTAATCCGTTTGCCTTCACCATGGATTTCAGGATGCCGGAGCCCTGTTCGCCCGTCGATACGACTCGGTACCGGCCATCCTCAAAGGTAATGCGCGCCCGGATGAAATGCCTCGTCCCTTTTTTCTTATCGATCGGTTCTTTGAGCAATGCCCGGACCGTCCTGCGAAAGAGATTTCGATGTCCCATCAGTTTCAGAATAGACGGCCGGACGAACTGTTCAAAGGAAACCATGGAAGAGACGGGGTTGCCGGGGAGCCCGAACAGCGGAATGTTGTTCATGGCGCCGAAGGCCAGGGGTTTGCCGGGCCGCATGGCGACCTGCCAGAACTGCATCCGGTTGCCCACTTCCTTCATGATGTCCTTGACCAGATCGTAATCACCCACCGAAACGCCGCCCGATGAGATAATCAGGTCGGCCCTGAGCGCCGTTTTAAATTTGGCTGTCAGATCCTCCCGGGTGTCTTTTGCGATGCCGATCTGCAGGGGGGTGGCGCCGCAATCCAGGATCTGCGCCGCCAGGGCATAGCTGTTGGAGCTGATGATCTGCCATGGGGATGGATTTTCATCCACATCCACCAGTTCATCGCCGGTCGCCAGAATCGCAACCAGCGGTCTTTGGTAAACAGAGATGAATGAGCGTCCCAAGGCCGCCAGCATGCCGATTTCCGCCGGCCGAAGGATATCGCCCCGGGAGATGACCTTTTCCCCCTTGCGGACGTCCTCGCCCGCATTCCTGATATCTTGGCCTTTCGCCGCTTCCACAAAAATTCTGACCTGCTGGCCGTCCTTTTCGGTGTCTTCCATCCGCATGACGGCGTCCGCACCCTCGGGAACCGGCGCCCCGGTCATGATTCGCACAGCCTGGCCTTTGCCGACGGTTTTACTGGGAATCGATCCGGCCGGGATGTCTTCGATGACCTCCAGAATAACCGGTATCTCTCGGGAGGCGCCGCGGGTATCCTCCCAGCAAAGGGCATAACCGTCCATGGCGGAGTTGTTTTTCGGTGGGATGGGGCGGGATGCCAGGATGTCTTCACCGATCACACGTCCCAGGGTGTCGAGGAGGTTGACTTTTTCCAGACCGAGGGGATGGATGGCGTTCAATATCTGGCTCAGTGCTTCTTCAAGAGAGATCATGATGTTTCTTTACCATGCTCGCAATTCTGTAAAATTTTTGAACTCGTGGAAAACTATAACAAACGCCGGCCTTTGTCAACCCTTAAGGAGCTGGCTTTTCGCCTTGAATAAATTTGGTTTTATAGTATAGGGAGGGTAAGAGCATCAGGAGAAAGGGTCGAGTGCCGTGAGCCTTACGAAATTACAACAAGACATCAGGCAATTGCTGAAAGAAAAAAAAGCGATCCTGTTGGCCCATTATTATCAGCGCGATGAGATCCAGGAGATTGCAGATATTCTCGGCGATTCCCTGGCCCTGAGCATGGAGGCTGCCCGGACGAATGCCGAGGTGCTCATCTTTGCCGGTGTCCATTTCATGGCGGAAAGCGCTTCGATTCTGTCGCCGGGAAAGACGGTTTTGCTGCCCCGGCCGGACGCCGGCTGTCCACTGGCGGATATGATTACCCCGGAGGCACTTGGGGCGGCAAAGAAGGAGCATCCCGGCGCCGCGGTGGTGACCTACATCAATTCATCTGCAGCGATCAAGGCC
Organism: Deltaproteobacteria bacterium; assembly: GCA_026388595.1. Lineage (GTDB taxonomy): Bacteria > Desulfobacterota > Syntrophia > Syntrophales > Fen-1087 > JAPLJM01. Next base: position 6,391 of record JAPLJM010000260.1, on the reverse strand, counting down.
ATGAGCGATGTCTGCTGCACTTCCGCCAACGCCGTGAAGGTGATCCGTTCGCTCGGCGATGTGAAGGAAATCCTGATGATCCCTGACGGGAACCTTGCCCGCTATGTGGCCGGACAGACGGACAGGAAAATCATACCCTGGGAGGGATACTGCCCGGTTCACCACTTTTTGTCGGCCGAACAGGTCAGGCGGACAAAGGAGAAGCATCCCCGGGCTACCTTCGCGGCTCATCCGGAGTGCCGCCAGGAAGTCCTGAGGTTGGCCGACTATGTGGGAAGCACCACCGGGATCATCCGGTATGCCGGTGAAGAGCATGTCCGGGAGATGATCGTGGGTACGGAGCACGGCATTTTTTATCAGTTAAGAAAGCAATATCCGGAAAAAATATTTATCCCGGCATCCGATCAGATGACCTGTGAAGACATGAAAAAGATCACCCTTGCGGATATCAAGACCGCCCTCACGGAAATGAAGAATGTGGTCAAGGTTCCCGAAGACGTGAGAATTCCCGCCAAAAAAGCGCTGGAGAGGATGCTGGCAATCTCTTAGCCAACCAGAACCGTGCGAAAAATCGTAGACATCAGAAAGCATTATACCGATCCCGCCTTTCAGGAGGTTTTCGCCCGGGTCAGCGGTACATCTCCGTCTGCTCGGGACTCCCTGTGCATCCAGGGATTGCAGGGATCGGCCAAGGCCTTTTTTCTCTCCCGTCTTTTCCGGGAAACGGGCCGTCCCTTGGTCGTGTTCACACCCACGGAACGCGAGGCCCGGGAGATGGAGCGGGATATCGCTTTCTTTCTCGGCAGAGATCGGGTCCTGCTCTATGCCCCCTGGGATGTCGTCTCCACGGACCTGCTCGCCTTTCAGCGGGACGTGGAGTTGGTCCGCCTCGGCATCCTCTACCGCCTGCTCAATGGCAAGCCGGGGGTTGTCGTGCTGCCGTTGAAGGCGCTCATGCAGAAACTCATGCCCCAGGCGGCTTTTGTGGGTTACATTCAAAAGATTGCCATCGGTGATCTGCTGGACCGGGATGCGCTGGTTGAAAAACTGGTCATGGGCGGCTATCGCCGGGAAACTCTGGTGGAAGAAAAAGGAGAATTCAGCGTCCGGGGGCATGTGGTCGACATTTTTACCCCCACCGTCGAAACGCCTTTCCGGCTTGAATTTTTCGGCGATGAACTGGAATCGATCCGCCGCTTCGACCCTGCCTCGCAGCGATCCACCGAGCAAATCGTCGAATTCATGCTGGCACCGGCAAGCGAAGTCATCACTTCGGAAGCAAGGAAGCAACAGGCTATCCGGAACATCCGTGCCCGCGCCGGTGAGCTGGAGTTGCCCCGGCAAATCCGGGAACGCCTCACGGAAATGATCGGTCAGAACCTGGTGTCTTCGATCAATCCCCTGTTTATGCCGCTTTTCTATCACGCCGACGACGAAACGGACCACCCGGAAGCCCCCTCTCTTTCGAGTTTTTTTGATTTTATTCCTTCGGAGGCGCTTTTGGCGCTGGATGATCCGCTTGCCATGGCCCAGGCCATGGAGGCGATTGAAAATGCGATCGACCGGTTTCTGCTGAAGGCCCGTAGTGAAGGCCGGTTCTTTTTGGAGCGGGAAGCTTCCTATCAGGGCGGGGCACAGTTGCGCCCGCAATACGAGCGTTTTCAAAGGATCATGCTGGAAGGCCTGCCCCTCGACGTCAGTGCCGATGCCTTCAGCGCGCCGGCTGCTCTTCCTCCCGTCAAAGTTGAAGTGCATACAGACCTGGGACTCCGGCCAACCGTCCCGTCCGGACTTGAGGAAGCCGGAAAACTGGCGCCCTTGGTCGAGAAAATCAAGGCGTGGCTGCAGGACGGCTATGACCTTACCATCGTCTGCGGCGGTGCGGAAGAGGTCCAGCGGACAAAGCATTTATTTGAACAGTACCACCTTTCCATTCACCCCGCAGTGCTGCCAATTCTTGAGGAAATGGACCGGCGTGAGCGTCAGGGGCGGATCGTCATTCGGGAAGGACGGATCACCGGCAGTTTTCAATATCCCGGTTTGAAGCTGTTGGTCATCAGTGATGAGGACATCTTCGGCAAGAAAACGGCCAGAAGAAAATGGCGGCCTGTCCGGGAAGGTTACTTTTTAAAATCCTTCGGCGAACTGAAAGAAGGAGATTTTGTGGTCCATACCGAGCAGGGTATCGGACTTTACCGGGGCCTCCAGAAACTCTCTGTCATGGAGATTGAAAATGATTTCCTCCTGCTGGAGTATCTGGACAGCGACAAGCTCTATCTCCCAGTAGATCGGCTGGACCAGATCCAGCGATACATTGGTCCGGACGGGCACCTGCCGAAAATGGACAAACTGGGCGGGCTTTCATGGGATACCGTCAAGGAGAAAGTCAAAAAGTCGATTCGGGAGGAGGCGGAAGAGCTGGTTGCCGTCTATGCTGCCCGGGAGGTCATGGAACGGAATGCTTTTGCACCGCCGGATAGATTATATGAAGAGTTCAGCGCTTCCTTTGAATTTGAGGAAACACCGGATCAGGCGAAGGCCATCGAGGATATCCATCTGGACATGAACGACGCCAAGCCCATGGACCGGCTGATCTGTGGGGACGCCGGCTTCGGCAAGACGGAGGTGGCGCTCCGGGCCTCTTTCCGCGCCGTTATGGATGGCCGGCAGGCAGCGGTGCTCGTGCCGACGACGATTCTGGCGGAGCAGCACTACCAGACCTTTTCCCGCAGGCTCAAGGATTACCCCATCCGTGTGGAGGCGCTGAACCGTTTTAAAACAAAGGCGGAACAGCAGAAAATCCTGGAAGACCTCCGGAAGGGGGGCGTAGACATCGTCATCGGCACGCATCGGCTGCTCCAGAAGGATGTTGACTTCAGGGATCTGGGGCTGGTCATCATCGATGAGGAACAGCGTTTCGGTGTTTCCCACAAGGAAAAGCTCAAAAAGCTGCGGACCCTGGTGGATGTCCTGACCCTCACGGCAACGCCGATTCCCCGGACGCTGCATCTGTCCCTGGTGGGTATCCGGGATCTGTCGATTATCAACACCCCCCCGGTGGACCGGCAGGCCATCAAGACCCATGTGCTTGAATTCAATGAGGATGTTATCCGGGAAGCCATCCGGGAAGAACTCAAAAGAGACGGCCAGGTCTTTTTCCTTCATGACCGGGTCAAATCCATCTATACGATGGCGCGGTTTGTGGAAAAGCTGGTTCCCGAGGCGCATGTGGGCGTCGTCCATGGCCAGATGAAACCGAAGGATATTGAGAACAGCATGACAAAATTTGTCCGGGGGGAGGTGAACGTTCTGGTTTGCACCTCCATTATCGGCTCCGGCCTGGATATTCCCACAGCCAACACGATCATTATCAACCGGGCGGACCGGTTCGGTCTGGCGCAGCTCTATCAGATCCGGGGCAGGGTGGGGCGGGCAAAGGAAGAGGCGGCGGCCTATCTGCTGGTGCCCAAGGGGGCCATGCTTTCCCGGGACGCCATGCGGCGCCTGCAAGTGATCATGGAGTTTTCAGAACCCGGTTCCGGCTTCCGGATCGCCTCCAACGATCTGGACATCCGGGGCGGCGGGAACCTGCTGGGGACATCACAGTCCGGCCATGTATCCGCCGTGGGCTATGAGCTCTATACGGAGTTGATGGAAAAGACCATTCGCGAGCTGAAGGGCGAGCCCGTGCCGGAAGACGAGATCCGGCCGGAGATCAATCTGGGGCTTGCCGCGTTTATTCCCGCCGGGTACATGGCCGACGAGCATCAGCGGCTGGTCACCTACAAGCGGATGTCCATGGCGGTATCAGAAGAAGAACTATCTGAAATCGTGGACGAACTGACGGATCTGTATGGCTTTGTCCCGCCGGAGGTGGAGCATCTCTTTGAGGTGATCCGCATCAAGCATCTCTTGAAGACGATCAAAGGAAAGAAGATGGGCTACGACGGGAAGAATCTCTTCATCTTCTTTCACGAAAAAAGCCCCGTCGATCCCGCAAAACTGATTGAACTGTCCCGTAAAAAGTTTAAGGGGATGAGACTGACGCCCGATTACAAGCTCTATCTGCCCCTGCCGAACATTGCCGGCGATGCCATCATCCGGGAAGCCAAAGGCCTGCTGCTGGCTTTGCAAAAATAAAGACCTTTGACAAATGGCTCCGCCGCCGCTCAAAAATCTATTTCGCTTCAACGATGTCTTTATTATTAGCCCGCCTGATTGCATAGGAACAGCGCCATTAATTTAATAGGGCGCTGTCCCTATTTATGAGAGGGACGTTACTTTTGATAATACAGATCCGGCGAGTAGCCCAAGGGCGAGGTTTTCCCGGACGGTCTGCTCTGGTTTTTGTTGAAGGTGTGGGTTCTCAGGTAGAGATTATCGGCGGTCTTGCCGGTGGCCGGCATGATTTTCTCGACCGTGTACTGCTCACCATGGCATTTGGCGCAGTTACCCTTTTCCGACCGTTCGATGGCCTTCCCTTTTACGGCATGGGGGGTATGGCAGTCGATGCAGCTCACGATATTTTTCTTATAGTGGCTGGACTGGATAAACCCCAGATATTCCTGATGGTGCTTGCCCTCTTCATAGACACCGTTCTTTTTTGAGATGTCATCCACCAGGAAGATCCCCTGGAAATCGGCCTGAGTGTATTTCTTGTCAAAGGGCTGGTTAGGCTGGATGCCGGGGAGCACGACGCCATCGGGATACCACGTTCGCCAGTCGTCCCAGGGTTTGAAGGAATCGCCCACTTTCGGAGCGGGAAAATGTTCGGCGTTGTTGCCCTGGGCGGTTTTGAATTTTTCGTTTTCCAGGCGGACATGGCAGTACCCGCATGTGCGGGATTGCACGTCCTTGGGCTGAGCGGCCTGGTTCCAGATATCTTTCTTGGATTTTGAGTTGATATGCTTGCCGCCCGGTCCATGACAGGCTTCGCACCCGATGTTCATTTCTGTGAATGCGGCTTTGGTCACCTTATGGCTTGCCGGATCATAAGCGACGACTCTGTAACCGGTTGAGTGGCAGGTGGCGCAGCTGGTTTCCCAGTCGTTCTTATGGCCATAATTTTCCCATTTGCCGCTGACGCTGTTGAACTGTCTGTTCATAAACTGATGCGCCCCGGTTGCGTCATTCTTCACCAGATAACGCTGTTTCCAGTGTGAGCCGACGACATAGACCACGTCATCCAGGGCAACCTCCTTGCCCGTGATGTTTGCCTTGCTCGGACCGGGGCCGGCGCCATCGGACTTCCACTTCTGCACGGCCTCCTTCAGGATGCCGTCCTGTTTCGTCCGGATCATCTTGCTGTGAAGGGTTTCTTTCCAACTCTGATATTCTGCAAGGTGGCACTTCATGCACGTTTCAGAGCCGACAAACGCCACAGCGGGTGAGGCCTTGTCAGTTTTTTTGGCCGCTTTTTTTGCTGCTGCTGAAAGGTTCACCCCCAGGAGAAGAAGACTCAGAACAACCATCATAATCACAATCTTGAATTTCATTTTACCTCCTTGTGAAACATTAAGATTAAAAATGACAACGGCTGTTGGGGGACCACCTCCCTTCCTGGTAAAAGGGTGAAGCCGGAAGTGCTTTCAAACTTAGGAATATCACGCCTGCCTGCCCGTATTGTAGTCCGGAAAATTTCAGTGGTCAAGAAATATTGAATAAGCTATGCTTGAATGGAAAATTCCCTTCAATCCCCCTTATTAAAAAGAGGGAGGACCAGGAGGGCATCTTGAGAGGATGAGTAATGATTCCAGTCGTATCAGTGGTGGGTAAATCCAATTCCGGCAAAACGACCCTGGTCGAAAAGATGATCGGGGAACTGGTCCGGCGGGGATACCGCGTGGCCACAATCAAACATAACCGTCATGGTTTCGAGATCGACCATGAAGGGAAGGATAGCTGGCGGCATAAGCGGGCGGGAGCCCGGACGACGGTGATTGCCTCTCCACACCGGGTGGCGGTTGTGGAGGATGTGGAGAAAGATTTTGATATCGGCGAACTGGTGGGCCGCTATATCCGGGATGCCGATATTGTCCTGTCCGAAGGGTTCAAAAAGAATCCCTTCCCGAAGATCGAGGTCAACCGCAAGGAAATGAAGCAGGACCTCCTCTGCTCGACAGAGGACAACCTTTTTGCCATTGCCAGCGACCGGCCGCTTACGGCCGGGGTTCCCTGCCTGGATATCAATGATATCAGCGGGCTGGTTGATATGATTGAAGCACGTTTTCTAAAAAAAGCAGGATGAAGATATAGAATCATCACAGCACAAAGAGCGCGTCGGCCACGACGGGGGTGGACCCGCTGATGATGATCGGATTCAGGTCGATTTCCGTAATTTCCGGGTGCAGAAGGGCGATAAACCCGATCCCCTGCAGGATTTTGGCAAGGG
>JAPLJM010000263.1 GCA_026388595.1 Deltaproteobacteria bacterium | reverse complement strand
CGTGGATACGCCCGGCCGCAATCACCAGGACGACCGCTGTCTCAACGGCCTGAATAACCTATTGCAGACAGGCGACGTGGAAGCGGTGTTGCTGATGAGCCCCATTGCAAACAAAGAGTATCTTCTGGAGGCAGCGGACCGGTTTAAGATATTCAACTATGATCGCATTATCCTGACAAAAGTGGACGAATGCAATCATTTCGGTTCCCTGTATGATGTCCTTGCTGAAATTGGGAAGCCCGTCTCCTATGTGACAACCGGGCAAAACGTTCCAAAGGATATTGAGGAAGCGAATCCTGAAAGACTGGCCAAAATGATTCTCCAGAACCGATTGAATTGAGAGGTTAAGGTGGACCAAGCTACCATGCTCAGACAAATCACAGGACAGAAAAAACCTGTTACCGATGCAGGGCGAAAGGAAAAGCCCCCTGTCCATCGACATAAGAATTGCGTCATCTCCATAACCAGCGGCAAAGGTGGGGTTGGGAAAACAAACATCGCTGCCAATCTTGCTTATCTGCTTGCGGGCATGAAGAAAAAGATCCTGCTGCTTGATGCGGATTGCGGACTGGCCAACATCGATCTGATCCTGGGTCTGACGCCGAAATACAACCTCTACCATGTCCTCAAGGGCGAGAAGACACTCCGGGAAGCCATTATCAATGGACCTGGGGGCATCAAGATTCTTCCTGCTTCTTCTGGCATCCAGGAGATGTCCAGTTTATCCATGACGCAGAAATTAGCCCTGCAGGATGAATTGAACACCCTGCAGATACGGCCGGATTTCACGCTCATCGACACCGGCGCGGGGATTAGCGAAAATGTCATGTATTTCAATATGGTCGCCAGGGAGACCATTGTCGTGGTCACGCCGGAACCCACATCGTTGACGGATGCCTATGCCCTGATCAAGGTTCTCTATCAGCGGCATGCCAAAAAACGGTTCAGCCTGCTGGTGAACATGGTTAAAACGGAAAGCGAAGCAAAAGAGGTTTTTATCAGAATCGCCCAGGCCACCAATCATTTCCTCAATCTGGCCATTGAACATCTGGGATATGTTTTTTATGATGAACATCTTTTAAAGGCCGTGAAGCAGCAGAAGCTACTGGCAGAGCTTCATCCTGACTCACCGGCCATAAAATGCCTCCGGGAAGTGGCCAATAAACTCTGCCAGGAAGGACGGGAGCAGGAAGACAACGGCAACATAACCTTCTTCAATTAGAATCGTGGATAAAAAAGAACGTGACCAGCTGATTATGAAATACGCCCCCCTCGTCAAGCATGTTGTGGGGAGGCTTACCTATAAATTGCCCATCGACTACTCCGATCGTGAAGATCTTGTGAACGTCGGCATCATCGGGCTGATGGAGGCGCTGGATAAATTTGACCGCAACCGGAATGTTCAGTTCGAAACCTTCGCCCGTTTCCGTATTCGCGGCGCCGTTCTGGATGAATTACGGGCAAGGGACTGGGTGCCCAGATCGATCCGTCACAAAGACAGCAAATTAGAAAAAGCATTCCAGGAACTGAAAAAAACCCTTGGGCGGCCCCCCGAAGAAGAGGAAGTGGCCCATCACATGGGGATCACCCTGGAACAGTATTTCAAGCTCCTGGATGACACCAAGGGCATTCCCATGATCAGTCAGGAGGATTTGACCCCTGACTATATCGAAACGCACGGGGCCTCAGAAGTCATGTCGGCGGTTGATCACGGCAATCCTTTGGATTTGTTTGCCAACGCCGAATTCAAA
>JAPLJM010000119.1 GCA_026388595.1 Deltaproteobacteria bacterium | reverse complement strand
TCTATGGTATTGCTCGCCTCCTGAAGCTTTTTCTGCGTTTTCTCCAGAATGGCGCCAAAATGGGCAAATTCCGTTTTCACCGCCCCCAGGACCGTCCATACTTCGCTTGAACGTTTTTCAATGGCCAGGGTGCGGAATCCCATTTGCAGGCTGTTTAACAGAGCCGCCAGTGTTGTCGGCCCGGTAACGACAACCTTGAATTCCCGTTGCAGGATCTCAAAAAGGGCGGTTCGCCGCAGGACCTCTGCATAGAGCCCCTCCGTCGGCAGAAACATGATGCCAAAATCTGTTGTATGGGGCGGGTCGAGGTACTTGTCCCGGATCGTCCTTGCCATCTCCTTGATGACCCGATCCAACTGCTTGGACGCCTCCTCCACTCGAACGGCATCCCCCGATTCCTGCGCTTCGATGAGTCTCAGATAATCCTCCTGGGGAAATTTCGCATCGATGGGCAGCCATATGGGCTGCTGTTGATTCCCGTCACGCCCCGGCAGTTTGATGGCAAATTCCACCCTTGTCATGCTGTCCTGCTTTGTCGCCACGTTTCTTTCGTACTGTTCCGGGGCAAGAATCTGCTCCAATAGACTGTGAAGCTGGATTTCACCCAGGGTCCCGCGGGTTTTGATATTGGTGAGGACTTTCTTCAAATCTCCTACCCCGGAGGCCAGCGTCTGCATCTCCCCCAGCCCCTTTTGTACCATTTCCAATCTGTCGCTCACCAGTTTAAAGGATTCCCCCAACCTCCTTTCCAGTGTATCATGGAGCTTTTCATCCACGGTTCCCCTGATCTGTTCCAATTTTCGGCTGTTGTCTTCTTGGAGGATTTTCAAATGCCGGTCGACGGTATCGTCGATCTTGTCAAGTTTTTGAATGTTTTGGGCCGAACTTTCAGCCACCCGATGAAGAAGCGATTCATTAAAATTATGGAGAGCCCGCGCCGTTTCTTCCCGGTTCATGGCCATATCCTCACGGAAGTACCGCCCTGTCCGCTCCAGGTTCTTTTCGAGAAGATCAAGCCGGTCCTTGACTTCACGCATGGGAGAATTTGTAGTGCGGATCATGATCATCACCATGAGAATGATGGACACAGTCACGAGAAATATGAGGAGATACAATAATGCCGTCGCCATGTCGGGAGCCCCTAAGATTCAACTCATCAATACAGAAGAGTCGCGTGTTACGATTACATTATCTCTCATGACAGGCCTCTTAAGTCAATCGCAAAGCGTTATCAATGTCGTAAAATGATAGGACTGATGAGCAATGTGATCACCGGTCATGAAATTCCACTTGACTGTAAATCCACGTTGCTTTAGAGCAGATAGACCCCTCGGGATAATCACTGCCATGGGGTAATCATCGGGTTGAGGTTTTTTATGGACGCACAAACCCGCAAGGTCCGTGTTGCAGTGCTTTCGGTGATCTCGAACATCACCCTGGTGGTGTTGAAAATTATTGTCGGTGCGCTGATCGGATCGGTTTCCATCCTGTCTGAAGCGATTCATTCCGGTGTAGACCTGATCGCAGCTATTATTGCCCTCTTTTCTGTAAGAACCTCAGGCATCCCGCCCGACAAACGACATCCTTTCGGACACGGTAAAATCGAAAATATCTCCGGCACCATCGAGGCGCTCCTCATTTTTGCGGCCGCCTGTTGGATTATTTTTGAGGCTATTATGCGGTTGCGGCATCCTGAACCTCTCGAAGCGCTGGGATGGGGGGTCGGCGTCATGCTGATTTCAGCGGTTGCAAATTATTTTGTATCGCAAAGGCTCTTCAAAGTCGGCAAAGAAACGGATTCCGTTGCCCTTGCGGCTGATGCGTGGCATCTTCGTACGGATGTTTACACGTCCGCCGGTGTCATGATCGGTCTCGCGCTGATCTGGCTGGGAGAGAGGATTTATCCGGGGATAGATCTTGACTGGCTTGACCCTGCCGCCGCCATCGCCGTTGCCCTGCTGATCATCAAAGCTGCCTATGATCTGACCATCCAATCGGCGAAAGATCTGCTGGACGTTACCCTCCCGCCCGAGGAAGAGTCCTGGATCCGACAACGGATTCTGCAACATCAACCGGTTATTCACGGGTTCCATCGGTTGCGGACCCGCAAGTCCGGCCATTTCCGTTTTGTCGAGTTTCATCTGAAAGTGGACCCCGACATGTCCGTCCAGATTTCCCACGCCATCACAGAGGACCTGTCGTTGAGCATCGAAAAACAATTTCCGGGAACGAGCGTGATGATCCATATCGAACCCTGCGACGGGGATTGCGAAGGGGACTGCCTGCAGGGATGCCTGCTGCCCGAGCAAGAGCGCCAAGAACAGCAACAGCGATTAAATCCTTGAACATTGTCCGGGAAACCGGATCAGCCGTCAAAACTCTATCCCAAGTTCAACTTTCGGCGCAAATACCTTACCAAGGGCTTCCAGGGCAGACTGGCTTTGAGAAATCGACGATTGATACATATCCCAGGAACTGTAGCGGCCCCTGTCCCGTTCGGGTATATCCTTATTGATATACTGCATATCGCGGTTAAACAAAGAGAATCTGATGTTGCGCGGGACAGAAGCTTCTGTAGCCGGCTCCATCGATTTATAGACGGGGTTTTTCAAAAGATCAGGCTGGCTTATTATATCTCTTGAGATATCAGATATATATAGTTTTTCCTCTTGCATACCCCCTGGAGGAAATGCTGCGGCAATTCCGGCCTGCCGCAGATAGCCGCTCCACAGTCGCACTGCCAGTTCAGAAAGATAGATGCTCTGAACATCAGGCCAGATCTGATCCGGCAGGCGCGCCGGTTTGATGATGATATCAAACGGTTTTTGAACCTTGACGGATGGCACGGAAACGGTGGCTTTTCGCTTGGCGGTTTTACCCTTGCGCGGTTGCAGCACAAGCTTCTTCTTGGTCTGAAAGGGTTTCCATTGCAGAAATTTCCATTCGGAGCAGGCATCCGCCAAAGGCATCTGGATCAGGATGAAAACGGCCAAAAACTTAACGCAGCCCTTCATGAATGACCGGCACAAACTATTCTGGTGATCATTGAACTGATTGAAACAAGTCTGAAAATGGATTCTTGCTCGAGTCATGACATATGTTTCTTCAGTTACAGCGACGACGGCAACGGCAATTTCAATTTTCTGTCAGCCCACAAAGGGTCCGTTCGCTTCATCCGGTTCAACTGCCGCAGCTCGCTGATCGTTATGCCGTTCCGACGGGCAATGATGTCAAGCGTCTCACCTTTTTTTACCTTGTAGTAGGTGAATTTTTCCTTTTTCGTTTGTTTGGACAGGCCCTTTTTTACAACCGCTCTGGTTTCTTTTTTCACCGGCCTGTCTTTGATTTTAACCATACGCCCGGCATAGAGCGGGTCTTTAAGCTTCATTTTGTTTATCTTCAGGAGGGCGCCCAAGGTGGTATCATGCTTCAGGGCAATTTTTTCCAGTGTATCACCGGCCTTAACACGATACACATAAACCGCGGGTTCTTCTTGCAAGCCGTCGGAATCCGGCTTCTTCTTTCCTTTAACCGTTGATTTCCCCGATGTTGATACGGCAGACCTGTCCTGGTTGCCTTTATCCTGAACAGCAATTTTTAGTTTTTGGTCCCCGGAAATCGGGTCTTTCAGTTTCGATTCTTCTCTGGTCAAGGTAATCGCCGGCTCCGCTTTTCTGCCCGAATCCACGGGCAGGATCGCTACGATCGCGCTCGCCATCGCCGCGGCAATTTTCGTCTGATGCTGACTGCTGCGGAGAAGCTTTTCTTCTTTTTTATTGGAGATATAGGCCGTTTCCACCAGCAGAGACGGGATTTCTGGAAGTTTAAGAACACGGAATGGTGCACCCTGGACAGTGGTAAACTTCAAGGGAATCACCGGCTCCATGTATTTCAGCATGCTGAGCGCATAAGTCTTTGAGGTATTTATGGTATTTGTTTGATACATATTCAGGACGATGGGGTCGGAGGCGTCAGTGTTCTCACCGTTGGGGGAACCGCCCATGACATCGGCCAGGTTTTCCTTTCTGGCCAGCAACCTTGCCGCTTCCGTGCTTGCACC
>JAPLJM010000203.1 GCA_026388595.1 Deltaproteobacteria bacterium | reverse complement strand
GATACGGTCAACTATATGATCGGGCACTATGTGGGCCCCAAGGTATTCCAAAGAGACACCGGCCGTTTTTTCAAAACAGAATACCTGGAGCGGACCCATCAATTTTATGAAAAATACGGCGGGAAAACCATCGTGATTGCCCGGTTCGTTCCGATCATTCGGACTTTTGCCCCTTTTGTCGCCGGCATCGGCAGGATGACGTACTCCCATTTTATCTGCTACAACGTGGCTGGCGGAATCGCCTGGGTGGCCGTTTTTATTTTTGGCGGATATTATTTTGGTAATCTTCCGATGGTGAAGCAAAACTTTACGCTGGTCATTTTGGCCATTATCATTATTTCCGTCCTGCCCGCTGTAATTGAGTATTTCCGTCAGCGTCGACAACCTGAATGACGGACGAGAAAGGGATTCATTGATGAAAAGAGGTTTAAACTGCCTGGCGGCCCTGCTGATGCTCCTTGGACTCACGACCGGCGCAGCTGCAGAAACGACCAGCATCGTAAAAATCAACAGCGATGTTGTGATTGAAGAAAGCGTGAAGGTCCAAAATGTGGTCGTCTTTGGCGGCCAGATCACCGTGAACGGAACGGTTGAACAAAATGTTGTGGTGATCGGCGGGTCCGCCGTGCTGACACGGACAGCCGTGGTGGGCGGCGATGTTGTTGCCCTGGGCGGAATCGTCGCCCTGGGTAACGGCGCGGATGTTCGCGGCACCCTGACAGAGATCAATTCCTCGAATATTTCAGATGCCATCTCGGATCTCTTGAGCGACGATTGGGAAGGCTGGTCCTGGCTCTTCGCCATTTTTTCTGCAGTCGTTTTTATGGCCATCCTCGTCATCGCCATGATGATTGTCGCCCTGATCCCGAAACCGATCATCGTCATCTCCGAGTGCATTACACAGCATACCTACCGGGCATCGATCGTGGGATTTGTCGGTTTGCTGGTCATTGCCCCCATCGCCGTTTTGTTGGCGCTCTCGGTAATCGGAATTGTTTTGATTCCACTGGAAATCGTTCTGGTCGTCTGTGCCGCCGTTTTCGGATTCATTGCCGTCGCCCAGATTCTGGGTGAGAGGGTCCTGTCTCGGATAAGAAGGCCGAATAACAGTCTTATCCGCCATACCTTCTGGGGGTTGCTGATCCTGTGGTTCATCGGCTGGATTCCCTATGTGGGCTGGATGATCAAAGTGTTGGCGATTGTTCTGGGTCTGGGTGGTGTAATCATCACCAGATTCGGCACGAAAAAAGTTTGATCCAAAGGAGTGCGGCATGACCGATCGAAGAACCCTGTTCTGGAAAGAAAAGATCGTATCACCAAAAGACGTCTTGGCGTGCGTTGAACCGGGGATGAGCATCTTTCTGGGAACGGGCATGGCCGAGCCCCGAACGTTGGTGAAGCACTTGATGGCCTCCGATCAAACGAACCTTCAGGATCTGGAGATGATTCAATTGATCAGCCTGGGGGACACGCTGTCCATCGATGCACGCTACTCTAAAAAATATCGCCTGAAAACCTTCTATTCCGGCTGGATGGCCAGCGCATCCATCCGGGAAGGGCGGGTCGATCTGATCCCGAGCCGGTTTTCCCGCATTCCCTGGTTATTTAAATCGGGCGCCATTAGCATTGATATGGCCTTTATTCAAATCACACCCTTTGACGAATCCGGCTATGCCAGTCTTGGCGTGGGGGTCGACGTGGCGCGCCATGCCATGGAACATGCAGCGGTGGTGGTGGGTGAAATAAATGAACAGATCCCCCGAACCCTGGGTGATACCCTGGTGCGCGCCGAAGAATTTGACTACTTCGTCATGGCCACGGAACCGCCCATTTATCTGGAGCGATGGCCCGTCAACGAAGTATATAGCAAGCTGGCATCCCATGTTGCCTCTGTCATCGCGGACGGCAGTTGCCTTTCCTTTTCCATTGGCCCGCTTTACGATGCCCTGGGTCTGCATCTGACCCGGAAAAAACACCTGGGAATCCATACGCCGTTCTTCACCGATGCCCTGATGGACCTGGTTAGGAGCGGCGCCGTAACGAACCGCCGCAAGGCCTTTTTTCCAGGAAAATCACTGGCATCCTATGCCCTGGGAACGGCGGAGCTCATGCGCTGGCTGAACCTCAACCCATTGGTCGAATTCCAACCCATCGATGTTATCCAGGATCCAAAAAATATCGGCTTGAATAGCCAATATATCGCTATCCTGCCCGCAAGAAAAGCTGATCTGACGGGGGATATCGCCTTGCACGCCGGCAGGGGCAATGTAACCGCCGGTCCGGGCGCCGTTCAGGAACTTTTTGCCGGTGCGGCGCTTTCGAAAAACGGACGGACGCTCTTTGCACTCCCCAGCCGGAGCCGGAAAGGACAAGCCAATATTGTCCTTTCCGTCGCTGACTACCCCTACCAGTTTTCCAATCGCGAGTCTCTGGATATGATCATTACGGAGTATGGCGTCGCCTATCTGACGGGAAGGACCATCCGCGAGCGGGCACAGGCCCTGGTCGATATCGCCCATCCCGATGACCGGGCAGAGCTGGTCCGGCAGGCCAAGGAAGCTAAAATTCTCTATGCGGATCAGATTTATTATGCCGAATCGGGACATCTTTATCCGGAAAAAATTACCTGCGCTCATACTTTCAAAGAGGGTCTAAATATTCGTTTTCGGGCGATCAAGCCTTCCGATGAAGATGAAATGCGCCGTTTATTCTATCGCTTTTCCGACCAGGCTGTTTATTACCGGTACTTCAGTCCCATTAAAACCATGCCCCATGGCCGGATGCAGGAATATGTCAACGTGGATTACCGTTCGGTGATGTCGCTGGTTGGTGTGATCGAGGAATCCGGACGGGAAAGGATTGTCGCCGAGGCCCGATATGTGCGCCGGAAGGACATGGACAAACCCTATGCCGATACCGCTTTTGTAGTGGATGAAACCTACCAGGGACGGGGGGTTGCAACCTTCCTGTTCAACCTGCTCATTCGCGTCGCCCGGGAGCATGGCGTCGAAGGGTTCACAGCGGATGTCCTGGCCGACAATAAATCCATGCTCAAGGTTTTCGAAAAAGCCCCTTTCCCCTTCAAGGCCGTGCTGGCTTACGGGGCTTACGAACTGACGATTCCCTTCATCGATGAACTGGAAAAGCCAGAGGGTATTTAATCACGATCCGATCAAATCTCGAGGGCTTGCGTGGAAAAGACATCGGCCCATTCAGCCGGCCGAGCCCTGAATATACCTTTTATCACCAAAAACGTCTGGTTGCAGGACTGTCCGCAGATACCGACCGGTAAAGGAAGCCTCTTCCGCCGCGATCTCCTCGGGCGTCCCCGCAGCGACGATCCGCCCTCCCCCGGGACCGCCTTCCGGGCCAAGATCGATGACATGATCAGCACACTTGATGATGTCCAGATTATGTTCGATAACCACGATGGTGTTGCCCATATCCACCAGCCTTACAAGGACATCGAGCAGCTTTTGAATATCGGCAAAGTGGAGGCCGATCGTTGGCTCATCCAGAATATAAAGCGTATTGCTGTTCATTCGCTTGCCCAGTTCACGGGAGAGCTTGATCCGCTGCGCCTCGCCGCCGGAGAGGGTCGTCGCTGACTGGCCCAGCCGGAGATAACCCAACCCCACATCGGACAGGAGCTGGAGTTTGGTCCGGATAACCGGGATATTTTCAAAAAAAACAAGGGCCTGACTCACGGTCATATCCAGGACTTCGGCAATATTCTTTTCTTTGTAACGGATTTCCAGGGTATCGGCGTTAAAACGACTGCCCCGACAGGCATCACAGATCACATACACGTCGGGAAGGAAATGCATCTCAATTTTTATCAGACCATTGCCTTCACAACTTTCACAGCGCCCCCCCTTCACATTAAAACTGAACCGGCCGGGCTTGTAGCCCCTGATCCTCGCATCCGGCAGCCCCGTGAAAAGATCACGGATCGGGGCAAAAGCCCCGGTGTAGGTCACAGGATTGGACCGGGGCGTCCTGCCAATCGGCTGCTGGCTCATGAGGATCACCCGTTCGATCCCGCCCCCGTCCAACACCCGCTTAACCCGGCCCGTGACACCCTTCTGCCGGTAGATTCTCCGCGTCAGGACTTTGTAAAGCGTCTCAATGATCATGGTGCTTTTGCCCGACCCGGAAACGCCGGTCACGGCGGTAAAAACGCCCACCGGAATTTTGATGTCGATCTCTTTCAGATTATGCTCGGATGCTCCTTCAAGATGAATGAACCTTTCTGGAATGGGCCGGCGCTGAACCGGAATGGGGATTGTTAATTTTCCGGACAGGTATTTTCCGGTCAGTGATTCATCCGCCCGGCAGATCGCTTCCGGAGTTCCCTGAAAAACAACGTCGCCGCCCTGCATGCCTGCACCCGGACCCATATCAATGATCTGATCGGAATTCATCATCATATCCGTATCGTGTTCCACAACAAGGACCGTATTCCCCATATCGCGCAGCCGCTTCAGCGTTGAGATCAGGCGGGTATTGTCCCGCTGGTGTAATCCCACCGTCGGTTCGTCCAGAACATAGAGAACACCGACAAGCCCCGAGCCGATCTGGGTAGCCAGGCGAATGCGCTGGCCTTCCCCTCCGGAGAGACTGCCGGCCGAGCGATCCAGGCTGATGTACTCCATTCCCACATCCAGCAGAAACCGCAGGCGCTCCCTGATTTCCTTGAGGATCCTCTCGGAGATCTGGGTTTCCTGAGGCGTCAGACGAAGGGTTGAAAAAAAGGCCAGACACTCCCCGATGGACAGACGGCAAATATCGTAGATGCCTTGACCGGCGATCTTCACGGAAAGACTTTCCTTTTTCAGCCTTGCCCCGTGACAGGTGGGACACTCCCGGAGATTGATGTATCGCGACAGGTCCATTCTGACGGCATTGGACAGGGTTTCCCGGTATCGCCGGTCCAGCTGATTCAGAATGCCCTCAAAGGGCTTGTTAAGAAAAAAGCGCCGCCCCTCCCGGTCAACGTGAAAACGGATTTTTTCCGATCCGGAACCATTTAAAAGCACCGCTTGGATGCCTTCGGGCAGCTGATGAAAGGGTGTATTGATATCGAACTGGTAATGCTGACACAGGGCATCCAACATCTGAAAATAGTGAATGGAATTCCGTCCGGCCCAGGGCAGGACGGCGCCTTCCCGAATGGACAGCCCGGTGTCGGGTATCACCAATTCCTCATCAAAATACATGCGCGTCCCGAGACCGCTGCAGTCCGGACACGCACCATAGGGACTGTTAAAGGAGAATATCCGTGGCGCCAGCTCGGACACACTGATGCCGCAATCGGGACAGGCATATTTCTCATTGAACAGCATTTCCTCGCCACCGATGATATCTATGCGCACCAGCCCTCCCGCCAGATTGGCAGCAATTTCCAGAGAATCCCGGAGCCTTTTCCGGATCGTGTCTTTGACAATCAGTCGATCAACGACAACATCGATATCGTGACGTTTGTTTTTATCCAGATTCAACGCTTCGGTAAGCTCTTTGATTTGCCCATCAATGCGCACCCGGACATAGCCATCCTTTAGCAACTTTTTGAATTCTTTATGATATTCACCCTTCTTCCCTCTGATGATCGGGGCCAGCAGGTGAAGCTTTGTGTTCTCGGGATAAGCAAGGACGGCCGCCACCATCATCTCGATCGTCTGGGATCGGATTTCCCGGCCGCACTGGTAACAGTGGGGAATGCCGATTCTGGCAAAGAGAAGCCGCAAATAGTCATAGATTTCCGTGACGGTCCCCACCGTTGAACGGGGATTCTGACTGGAGCTCCGCTGTTCAATGGCAATGGCGGGAGAGAGGCCTTCAATGGATTCAACATCGGGTTTGTCCATCTGGCCGATAAATTGCCGGGCATAGGTTGACAGCGATTCCACGTACCGTCTCTGTCCTTCCGCATAAATCGTATCGAAGGCCAAGGATGATTTTCCGGAACCGCTGAGTCCGGTGATTACGACAAGCTTGTCGCGGGGAATATCGATGCTGATATGTTTCAGATTGTGCTGCGAGGCGCCTTTGATGCTGATATAATTCAAAGTTTTATCTCGATGTGGGATTTTTTACGGAGGTCGACAATCCATTCCTCATATTTTTTTTCCATTTTTTCTTCTTCCAATTTTGCCTTTATTTCCTCACGAACAACATCGATGGGCTTGATCCCCGCTCCCCTTCTGTCCAGAACCTTAATGATGTGAAAGCCCACCGGAGAAACAATGACTTCGCTGATTTCATCCTTGGAAAGTCGGAAGGCACGGTCATCCACCTCGGGCAGCATGGTGCCTTTATCCAGGAAACCGACGTCGCCGCCCGTGGCAGCCGATGGTCCCTGTGAAAATTGAACCGCCAGCATATCAAAAGACTCTCCGTCGACCATTCGTTTGCGGATCATCTCTGCGTCGGCATTGAGTTTTATCTTCATCGCACGACTGGCATTCTGCGGCAAAAGAATCAGGATCTGCTTAATCCGCACGGCTTCCTTGCCCTCATATTCCTGGCGGTGTTTTACGTAATACTCACCGATTTCTTCATCGCTGACAAGGGTTTTCGTTTTGAGCTCCCTCCGGAGCAGTCGCATCCGCGTCATCTGTTCTTTCATATCCTGCCGATAGGCTTCGAAGGTGGTCCCCTCCT
The DNA here is from genome assembly GCA_026388595.1 of Deltaproteobacteria bacterium. Lineage (GTDB taxonomy): Bacteria > Desulfobacterota > Syntrophia > Syntrophales > Fen-1087 > JAPLJM01. Next base: position 2,408 of record JAPLJM010000203.1, on the reverse strand, counting down.
GTTCCAGGGTTATTGTAAACTCCGCCACGGGAATACTTTTCCGGCCCAGCAGGTCTTTAATGGTATCCATAACCTCATCATCCTTGATGACGATCCCTGCTTTTTTCGACCGCTGCTCGATCAGTCTGTTATCGATCATCCGGCTCAGAATCTTGCTGTGGCCATCGGCAATCACTTTATCCTTGTCCGGACCTTTATAGCCGGCATCAATCCTTTTCTGATAGGGCTGAAACGAGCGGTCCAACTCGGATAAAGTGATAATGTCATCATTAACGACAGCAACAATCCGATCAACCACTTCGCTCATTGCGGCTGCCGGCACGAGTACGCCCAGGAGAAAAACCAAAAATAATAATTTTCGTCTTTGCAAAATGACACTCCTTTAATGGTATAGTTAACGTCGTATAATGCCTATTTTTCATCCCCGCCGTCAAGTGAAAAGATTAAATCGGCGTTACATCAGCTCCCGTTGGAGAAATGTATAAGGGCTCGCGTTATGAAAAAACAGTTAAATAATTTCTTGACTTGTATCCCAAAGCGGATATAGACGTTCCTCACCAAAAGCAATTCACATAAACAGGAGATCGTAACCCATGCCGAAAATGCTGAAAGAGTCCTTGAAGACCATTGAAGCTTACAAAACAACCAGTCCACATTATGTTGAACTTCTCGATATTCTTGGAGATATATTGATTCTAAGAGAGGAATACCGCCAGAACATGACCGATGTTTTCTCCGCTGTGGATGAAAGCCTGATCGACAAGAAAATGGCCGGCGGATTGCCGCTGATCGATTTTTCTTCCGGTCATCTTGACCTGTCCAAACCCAAAGAGTACTTTCTGGCCCTCCTCAATGTCGCGGAAAAAAGGGTCCCCGGGGAAACAGCGGCGCTGGCCGAAAAAATTAAAGATGGGTCCTTTGATTTTGAAAAACTGGTCCTCAATTCCTTTTACATGCAGGAAGACGAGCCGCCTATAGACATGGAGGAAGATTTTTTTGACCTCATTGAGCTGTTTCTTGAGGAAAGTCTCCGGCCGTCCCTTGAAGTCGTAGCACAGAAATATACCGATCGGATTGCCCGTTCCGGGTGGTCGGAAGGCTATTGTCCGATTTGCGGCAAGGAACCGAAAATCGGGCAGATCCGCGGAGAGGACGGGCGCTTCCTGTTCTGTAATCAATGTGGTTTTGAGTGGCATTATCTCCGGATTAAATGCCCTTTCTGCGGCAATGAGGAACAGCAGTCCCTGGCCTACTTTACCGTAGAAGGGGATGAGCAATACCGGGTTGATGTCTGCAATGAGTGCAAGCGGTATATCAAGATCGTCGATTTCCGGGAATCCAAACGGGAGCCCAATCTCGACGTTGAAGATATCGCCACGCTGCATCTGGATATCTTGGCCAACGAAGAGGGCTATGAATGACGATCATATTCACCCGGTCATCGATCTGCTTCAGGAAAACCTGAAATTATGGGAGCTGCCCATTGTCACGCATTTATCGGAAACGGACCATGACCCTTTTGAGATCCTCATTTCCACCCTGCTGAGCCTGCGGACAAAGGATGAAGTTACAGCGGTGGCCACCGCCAGGCTGTTCCGCCTGGCTCAGTCCCCGACGGAGATGCTGAAGCTTCCGGAAGCGGTTATCATCAAAGCCATTTATCCTGTCGGTTTCTATCGCAACAAAACCAGAACCATTCATCTCATTTGCCGGGAATTGATTGACAGGTATCATGAACACGTTCCGGACGAGATCGATGAACTGCCCACGCTGAAAGGGGTGGGCCGGAAGACTGCCAACCTTGTTGTTTCTCTGGGATATGGCAAACCCGCCGTTTGCGTTGATACACACGTCCATCGGATCTCCAACCGCCTTGGTTATGTTTCCACAAAAACTCCCGAGCAGACAGAGCAGGCCCTCAGATTAAAACTGCCCGTGCCGTATTGGACGAATTACAATACCTTGATGGTGGCCTTCGGGCGTCATGTCTGCCGCCCCGTTTCCCCGCTTTGCAGCCGCTGCCCCGTGTTCGGTTATTGCGATCGAAAAAATGTCGGCAAAAGTCGCTAATTTTGATTGTTAAATAGGTATTGACTTAACGCCCTTCTGTGGCTATGATCCGCCCGCTTTTGGCAAGTGCCCGATATCACCCCTTCAGGAGGTCAAATATGGGAATAAAGGTTGCCATCAATGGTTTCGGTCGGGTCGGTCGTTATATTGTCCGGGCCTGCATCGACTATGATGACATTGACATTGTTGCGATTAATTCAAGGGCCAAGCCGGAAGTCCTGGCCCATCTGCTGAAATATGACTCCGTTCATGGGATCATGAATGCGGATGTCTCCGTCAATGGCCATAATCTGATGGTCAATGGAAAAGAGATTGCGGTGACAGCCGTTACGAAGGAT
>JAPLJM010000180.1 GCA_026388595.1 Deltaproteobacteria bacterium | reverse complement strand
TCTTTGCCCTCAGAATGCAGCAGGCCCTTTTCCCTGGCTTGGGCCACGCCCCCCAATCTCATAAAATCATCATAATGAAGAATTTCCGCCCGAATAAATCCTTTTTCCATATCACTGTGAATCTTTCCAGCGGCAACCGGGGCTTTTGTTCCGGAGGAGATCGTCCAGGCGCGAAGTTCCGGTCCCACGGTGGTATAAAAGGTGATCAGGCCCAGCAGTTCATAACCCGTCCGGATCAATTGAAACAGTCCTGATTCGTGTAGACCGAGATCTTCCAGAAACTCCCGTTGTTCATCTTTTGAAAGCGCCGTGATTTCTGCTTCCAAATCTCCGCAGATCACGATGACCTTTGATCCTTCCTGTTCGGCATAATTTTCGATCTGCTGAATATAATTTGATTGTCCCTTCAGTACGGCCTCACTGACATTGGCGACGTACAGGATTTTTTTTGATGTCAATAGGCCCAGTTCATCAAGAATATCATGGTCATCGGTAAACACGATATTCCTGGCTGCAAGACCACGATTCAGCGCATCCCGGCATTGTTCATAGACATCCAACGCCTTTCGGAGGTTTTTGTCGCCCGTTTTAAGCAGCCTGCCCGTCTTATCCATTCGTTTTTCAATGATATCCATATCCGCCAGGATAAGTTCGGTGTTAACGATCTCCATATCCCGGACGGGATCGATCGTACCGGACACATGAATGATGTTCGGATCGTCAAAGCAGCGGACAATGTGCAGAAGGGCATCCACTTCGCGGATATGGCCAAGGAAGCGGTTTCCCAGGCCCTCCCCGCGGCTGGCGCCTTTCACGAGTCCGGCAATATCAAGGAATTCCATTGTTGTATAGGTGACTCTTGGAGGTTTGATGATTGCGGCGATATTTTCCAGGCGCTCATCCGGAACGGGGACGATGCCGATGTTGGGATCGATGGTGCAGAAGGGATAGTTGGCTACCTCAGCCCCGGCGGCCGTGAGGGCGTTAAAAATGGTCGATTTACCCACATTGGGAAGACCGATAATCCCGCAGCGAAAACCCATAATAGCACCTCTTGTTCGATTTATCCCTGACGAAGATTGAGTTTTAGTTGTTTCGGCCGGATTTGGACTGATCGTTTTCCCGGAACCCAATCCGCCCCGGTTGCGAGACAAGAAGTAAAGATTTTGTCCTGATTTGTCAAGGCAATAAAAAGGCGCCTCCCGGTTAAAGGAGGCGCCTTTGAGTTTTTATTTCCTGACTGATTCAGGCAGGTTTTAGCCTAGCTTCTCGGCGGAAATTCTCATGCCGTAGAAGGAACGATAGACGAAGATCAAGGCGATGACGAAAAACACACCGGCCAGACCAAGCTTCACATTCGTGTTTGTCATGGTCACGGCGATTTCCGTGGCGAGGAGACCAAACAGGGTCGTGAATTTGATGATTGGGTTCATGGAAACCGAAGATGTGTCCTTGAAAGGGTCGCCGACGGTGTCGCCGACAACGGAGGCCTCGTGGAGAGGGGTATTCTTCTGCTTCAGATCGACTTCAACGATCTTCTTGGCGTTATCCCAGCAACCACCGGCATTGGCCATGAAGATAGCCTGGAACAAACCGAAGAAGGCGATACCGACGAGATAGCCGATAAAGAAATAGGGATCGACAAAGGCCAGGGACAGGGCCATGAAGAAGACGACGATGAAGATGTTGATCATCCCCTTCTGGGCGTAAACGGTACAGATCTTTACGACTTCCTTACTGTCTTCGATCGATGCTTCCGCCTTGCTGAGATCGATATTGTCCTTGATGTAAACGACGGCCCGATAGGAGCCCGTCACAACGGCCTGAATCGAGGCGCCGGTAAACCAGTAGATCACGCAGCCTCCCATGAGGAGTCCGAGGATGACTTCCGGCTGGACGAGACTCAGTTTTGCGATAACATGACCGTACATCTTCTCCAGGAGGATTATGATCCCGAAGACCATGGTCGTAGCGCCGACGACGGCGGTGCCGATGAGGACCGGTTTGGCTGTGGCTTTAAAGGTATTGCCCGCGCCGTCTGCTGATTCCAGACAGTGCTTAGCCGCCGCAAAATCCGGATCGATGCCGTAGTGTTTTTTCACGACGGCCTTGGCGTCCGGCCGGGATTCGATCATGGACAGTTCATAGATGGACTGGGCATTATCCGAAACGGGACCGAAGCTGTCCACGGCGATGGTCACCGGGCCCATGCCAAGGAAACCGAAGGCAACGAGACCGAAGGCGAAGACCGGAGCAGCAAACTTAAAGGCCGCCGGCATGATTTCCATGACGGAAGGCGCCATTGATACGACATAGGCGACAAACATCAGGAGCAGAATGGTCAGGCCTTCCCAGAAAGCGGAGAAGTTGCCGGCAACCAGTCCGGAGAGAATGTTGAGAGAGGCGCCGCCCTGGCGGGAGGCATTCACGCATTCTTCGCAGTGACGGGAACCGGTGCTTGTGAAGACCTTCGTAAATTCGGGAATCACCGCGCCGGCGATGGTCCCGCAACTGATGATGATGGAGAGAGCCATCCAGAGGGCCATGGCGCTGCCCACGTGAGGCAGATCAGCAAGGAGGACATAGCTCGCCGCAAAGGTCACGACGATGGAAACAATCGAGGTGATCCAGACCAGGTTGGTCAGGGGATGCTCGAAGTTAAATTCCTTCTCGCCGCCGAACAGGGACTTGCTGACGGAATCGTTCACAAAGTAGGAGGCAAGGGAGGTCAGGATCATGAGGATACGCATGGCGAAGATCCAGACGACCAGTTTGCCGCCCATTGCGGGATTGTCCGCCATGGCCAGTGCGATGAAGGCGATGAGGGCGACGCCTGTAACGCCGTAGGTTTCAAAACCGTCTGCCGTGGGACCGACGCTGTCGCCAGCATTGTCACCGGTACAGTCGGCGATGACGCCGGGGTTTTTGGGGTCATCTTCGGGACGATGGAAGATGATCTTCATGAGGTCGGAGCCGATGTCGGCGATCTTGGTGAAGATACCACCGCAGATACGCAGGGCGCTGGCGCCGAGGGACTCGCCGATGGCGAAGCCGATAAAGCTTGCGCCGGCCAGTTCTTTGGGAATGTAAGCGAGGATGAGGATCATGAAGAAGAGCTCGATGCTGACCAGGAGGAGACCCACGCTCATACCGGAACGGAGGCAGATATTGACGATGTTGAGCGGCTTACCGCTCAGGGACGCGAAAGCGGCCCGGGAGTTGGCGACGGTGTTGATCCGGATGCCGAACCAGGCGACGCCGTAGGAACCAAGAATTCCCATGATCGAGCAGAAGAGAACAACCATGACGTCGAACGTGCCCATATGCGACAGGACGCCGAAATAGTAGACGATACAGGCGGCGATCAGAACCCACAGCGCGGCGAGAAACTTGCCCTGCTGCAGGACATAGGTCTTACAGGTCTCCCAGATTGTCTGGGAAACGTCCAGCATGGCCTGGTGGGCCGGCAGGTTTTTCGTCTGGGTGTACTGCATCCATCCGAAACCGATACCGATGGCGCAGACAATCAAACCCAGATTCAGGATCAGCATTCCGCTCAGCGCGCCGCCTATAAATGAAACCTGGCTCAGGTCAGGCAGTTTGATATCCGCCTCACCGGCAAAAGCCATCGGCGCCATAAGCAAAAACATGACGGCGATGGTCAAAAAGAGAGACAATACATTACGTTTACCCTTACACATCATTAAACCTCCTTGTTAAAATTATTTATGGTTTTCACGTGATACGTGCACATAGCCGACTGAATCCCCGTGGAGAGCATTTCGGTCAGCATTTCCGCTGATGTTGCGAGCACATGCGGCAGCTGGTTCATCTCTTCCTGAGAAAAAGCCGAAAGAACGTAGCTTTCAACTATTTCCCTGCGATCCGGTTTTCCAATACCCAGCCTGATCCGGGTGAAATCCGCAGTGCCCAGATCTTCGATAATGGAGATCAGGCCCTTGTGTCCTCCGTGACCGCCACCCGCCTTGAACCTGATCGTTCCGAAGGGCAGATCCAGGTCATCATGAACGACTATGACATCATCAATGTTAATTCTATAATATTCAAAGAACTTTCGGACCGAGGCCCCGCTAAGGTTCATGAACGTTTGCGGCTTGATCAGCAAAACCGCCTGATCGGCAATCATTCCTTTTCCGAAGCGGGCATCAAAGCCCATTTGACCAACAGAGATACGGTTTGTCTCGGCCAGCCGATCCAAGACCAAAAACCCCAAGTTATGACGGGTTAATTGATACCTTGTTCCCGGGTTTCCAAGTCCTGCGATCAGTTTCACAAGAGTTCCCCATGCGTGCCGTCCCCCTGTCTGTTTAAAACGTCATCAGCTTCCGCTTTTTGCACTTTTTCGGCCGACGACCGCCGCTTCTGCCGGCTTTTCGGTCTCATCCGTTTCGATCTTGGCGACCGTTGCTCTGGGTGCTGAAATGGAAGCAATAACCGCCTCGCTGGAATCAAGCAGGGTAAGGCCATCGATTGCTTGGATATCCGCCACTTTCAAGTGATCGCCGATATTGAGACCGCTGATGTCCACGGCGATGAAATCCGGCAGTTTTGTCGGGATACAGGACACTTTGAGCTCACGCTTCACATGCTGCAGTTCACCGCCATTTTCGATTCCAACGGGCGTGCCTTCAAAGTGAATGGGAATCTCAAAGGTGAAAGGCTTGTCCATGCTGATTTCATAGAAATCCGCATGATAGAAGCGTCTGCTAACGGGTTCCATCTGAACTTCCTTAACCATTGACAATTTTTCAAGTTTCTTGCCGCCGTCATCAATGATCAAGCGGATAAAAACATTTTCTTCCCGCTTCTTCATCAGTTTCAATAAATCTGCCGCACTGACCGATAAAGGCATCGCTTCCGCACGGGGGCCATAAAATACGACCGGCACATATCCAGCCATTCTCAATCTTCGGGCCGGACCTTTACCGGTTTCCTTGCGCAACAAGGCATTTAATGCAATCGCCTCCATCTAATCCTCCTATATGAATAATGAACTTATGGAATCGTTATAGTAAATTCTTCTTACCGCCTCGCTCAACAGTGAAGCAACGGACAGTACCTTGATACATTTACAGGCCTGAGCCTGGGGATGTAAGGGGATCGTGTCGGTCACGATGACCTCTTTAATTTCAGATTTTTCAAGCCTCTCAATTGCTGGCCCGGAAAGAACCGGATGGGTGGCACAGACAGATACATCAATGGCGCCGGCTTCCTTCAAGGCGACGGCAGCCTGGACGACCGTTCCTGCCGTATCAATCATATCGTCCAGAATGAGAACCCTTTTGTCTTTGACATGTCCAATGATATTCATCACCTGAGCTTCATTTGGCCCTTCTCGGCGCTTGTCGATGATGGCCAGATTCGCCCCCAGTCGTGATCCGAAGGCCCGCGCCCTTTCAACACCACCTGTATCGGGGGAAACGATGACGGTGTCATCCTGAAAGTTCTTCTTCATGTAGTCTAAAAGGATCGGTGTGGCGAAGAGATTATCGACGGGAATATTGAAAAAGCCCTGAATCTGTCCGGCATGAAGATCCATGGAAAGAACCCGCTGGGCGCCTGCGGTCGTGATCAGGTCGGCAATCAGTTTCGCCGTAATGGGCGCCCGTGGCGCCACTTTTCGATCCTGGCGGGCATAACCGTAATAGGGGATGACGGCAGTAATACGGTCCGCCGATGCACGCTTCATGGCATCAATCATGATCAGGAGTTCCATGAGGGTGACATTGACGGGAGGGCAACTGGACTGAATAATGAAAACATCCATTCCTCTGACATTTTCATTGATTTCCACCCGTGTTTCGCCATCACTGAACGTGGTTACATTGGCTTTTCCGAGGGGAACGCCCAAATTACAGCAAATCTTTTCGGCCAGGCTTATATTTGAGTTTCCCGAAAAAATTCGTATTCGTTCAAGCATTGGATTCCTTTCACGGTTGCTGCCGTGTTTATATTGGCTGGGGCGGGAGGATTCGAACCCCCGAATGCAAGGACCAAAACCTTGTGTCTTACCGCTTGACGACGCCCCAATAGTCTAATGATACTAAGCCTCAATCAGCCCGGATCTTCGCAAGGGATGGTCAGAAAAGTTTAGATGGACACCGCTCTGAATACAGACCAGTTGTTCATGCCGGCCAACGCCTCTTCCGCGGCGATGGCCTGTTCTTCCTTTTCAAAAACACCGAAGACGGTGGGCCCGCTGCCGGACATGAGGGCGCCCAAGGCACCGCATGCCATCAGGTTATCTTTTAGGTCCGCCAGAATCGGGTGCATTCTGATGGAAACCGTCTCCAGATCGTTAAAGAGCCCTTTTGCCACATCATGGATCGTACAAAATCGCGGGATGCTATAATGAATTGTTTCGTTTGTCAATCTTAAATTGAGATTTTGATAAATCATTTTTGTGGATAGTGCAAAGCGGGGATTAATGAGGAGAAGCGAGAATGCGGGGATACCATCTGCAGCCTGAAGGCGTTCACCGATGCCGAAGGCCCATGCCGTTTTGGAAAAAATAAAAAAGGGGACATCCGCCCCCAGTGTGACTCCGATTTTTATGAGATCCTCCGCTGTGTAATGACATCCGAAGATCTCATTCAACGTCATGAGCGTCGTCGCCGCATTGGAGCTGCCGCCGCCCAGACCGGCGGCAATGGGGATTTTCTTTTTTATGGTTATGTCAATCCCCCCGGAAAGGGAGGGGGTTTGTTTGAAAAAGGCATCCGCCGCCCGGAAGACGATATTTCCCTCATTTTCAGGGAGGGAGCCGCCGGGGCACCGGACCCTGATCCCCTGTTCCGCCGGCCTGAATATCATTTCATCGCAGAGGCTGATCCGCTGCATCAGGCTGGCAATGTCGTGATAACCGTCGGCGCGCTTGCGCAGGACCCGCAGGCACAGGTTGACCTTGGCCGGCGACAGCCTCCGGATCATGGACGATCCTTTTCCTTGATATAACGCATCCTTAATTCAAACAGAATTCCATCGATCAGAGATTTTTCATCGCTATCAAGGTTTCCTTCTGTTTTGGATCTAAGCATGCCCAGAATATCGATCGTTTGCTTGGCCGCCGCCAGGTTTCTTTCGGCCTTTTGGGACGCCGGATCAGGAAAATCTCCGAAGTGATACATGGCCGTGGTGCTCAAAGACAGGACGAAATTAAAAAAATTTACCTCTGGGAAGGATTCATCCCGCGACGCTTCCGGCGATTCTTTTCCGGGTGTGTGTCTCTCCGTTTCCTCCTTCGTTTCAATCGGCTTTACTTCCGGCTGGGGGGATTCATCTTTGCGCACATCCCCTGTTTCATCAAAAATACGTTTGTCCTTGATGACATAGGCCTTTTCTTTCTTCTCTTCCTCCATTTATTTCCTCCTTAAACTGGCCGCATGTTTCTTAAACGGGCAATCCTTTCCTCAATGGGTGGGTGGGTGCTGAAAAGCGCCCTGAACGAACCCCCGGTCAGGGGGTTCACGATAAACAGATGGGCCGTCGATGGATTCGCCGCCATGGGAATGGCCTGCGAAGCCCGCTGAAGTTTATCCAGCGCGCCGGCAAGCCCGTAGGGTTTTCCGGATATCCGGGCGCCGCCGTCGTCGGCCAGGTATTCCCGGGAGCGGGAGATGGCCATTTGGATCAGGGTTGCGGCAATGGGTGCCAGGACGGCCATGAGAATCAGGCCAATGATGCCGCCTGCACCGCCTTCATCTTCATCACGACTGACACCGCCGAAGATAGCGGCCCATTGCGCCATATTGGCCAGCATGACAATGGCGCCGGCCAGGGTCGCCGCGATCGATCCGATCAGCATATCCTTGTTTTTTATATGGCTCAGTTCGTGCCCGATGACGCCTTCCAGTTCATCGTGATTCAAAATTCGCATGATGCCCTCGGTAACGGCCACAACGGCGTGATGCTCGTCCCGCCCCGTGGCGAAGGCATTGGGCGTATTTTCGGGAATCACATAGACCCGGGGCATAGGAAGCCCCCCCCGCAGGGCAAGCGATTGAACCATCCGATAGAGTTCCGGTGCCTGCGTTTCCGTGACCTCCTGGGCATTGTACATGCGCAGCACCAGTTTATCAGAGAACCAGTAGCTCCCGAAATTCAAGACCATGGCGAACACGAAGGCGATCATCACGCCGCTCTTTCCGCCCATGAATCCGCCGATCAGCATCAACAGGCCTGTCAAAGACCCCAATAGCAAAGCTGTTTTGAAAGTGTTCATGTAATCTCCCTATTTGTTGATTTTCTGGAAGTGCAACGCATCGCTTTTCGATAAATCGACGCGGATGTGGTCTCCATCCGTGAACTTCCCCTCCAGCAGCATCATGGACAGGTCGTCCAGGATCATCTTTTGCAGTGCCCGCTTTAGGGGTCTTGCCCCATACACCGGGCTATAGGCGACTTTGGCTATATATTTTTTTGCCTTGTCTGTCAATGTCAGCGTTATTTTCCGATCCAGCAGGCGTCTCTGAATTAAGCCCAGCTGGATATCCACAATATGATCGAGGTCGTCCATGGTCAGGGCCCTGAAAGTGATGGTATCATCGATCCGGTTGAGGAACTCCGGCTTAAAGTTCGCCCGCAGCAGCTCCAGGGTGCGTGTTCTTCTTTCCTCCTCACTTAATGTCTGATCCTGCATGAATTGACTGCCGATGTTGGAGGTCATGATGACAATGGACTGTTTGAAATCCACCGTTCGTCCGTGACCATCGGTCAGTCGGCCGTCATCGAGGATCTGCAGGAGAATGTTGAATACATCGGGGTGGGCCTTTTCGATCTCGTCGAAGAGAATGACGGCGTAAGGTCTCCTCCGCACGGCTTCCGTCAGATAGCCGCCCTCATCGTAACCGACGTATCCTGGAGGCGCTCCGATCAGGCGGGCCACGGAGTGCTTTTCCATGAATTCCGACATGTCGATGCGGATCATGGCCTGTTCGCTGTCGAACATGAACTCGGCCAGCGCCCGCGCCAGTTCCGTCTTGCCCACGCCGGTGGGACCCAGGAAAATGAAAGATCCGATGGGCCGGTTGGGGTCCTGCAACCCGGACCGGCTCCGGCGCAGTGCGCTGGAAACGGCAGCGATCCCTTGTTCCTGTCCGACCACCCGTTGCTTCAGCCTTTCCTCCATTTGGATCAGTTTCTGAACATCGCTCTCCAGCATGCGGGCCACGGGGATGCCGGTCCAGTTGGCCACCACGTCGGCCACATCTTCCGCATCCACCTCTTCCTTGAGCATTTTTTCGTCCTTCTGGGTCTCCGTCAGCTTCAGCTGGTCCGCTTCCAGTTCTTTGTTCAATTCCACCAGCTTACCGTAACGGAGTTCTGCCGCCCGGGCTAAATTTCCTTCCCGCTGTGCATTCATTTCTTCTATCTTGTAGGCTTCCATTTGGCTTTTAATCGCCTGAATCTTCTTGATCGCCTCCTTTTCAGAAGTCCAATGGCGCTTCATCCCGTCCATCGACTCCCTGAATTCCACCAATTCGTGATCAAGCTTGTCGCGTCTTTCCAGGGAGGTCTTGTCCGTTTCCTTGATAAGCGACTGCTTTTCTATTTCCATCTGAATGATTTTCCGGTCAATGGCATCGATTTCCGCCGGCATGCTGTCCAGTTCGATCCGCAGGCGAGAAGCGGCTTCATCGATCAGATCAACCGCCTTATCCGGCAGGAAGCGGTCGGCAATATAGCGGCTCGAGAGGGTGGCTGCGGCAATGATGGCGGAATCCTTAATCCTCACCCCATGATGAACTTCATACCGTTCTTTCAGGCCGCGAAGGATAGCAATGGTATCCTCTACGGAGGGTTCTTTGACCAGAATGGGCTGAAAGCGCCGCTCCAGCGCCGGGTCCTTTTCAATATATTTCCTGTATTCATTCAGCGTTGTCGCTCCGACGCAACGCAATTCACCCCGGGCAAGGGCCGGTTTGAGCATGTTGGAAGCGTCTACGGACCCTTCGGCGGCGCCTGCTCCGACGACCGTGTGAATCTCATCAATGAAGAGGATAATCTCCCCCTGGGCGTCCGTCACTTCTTTGAGGACGGCCTTCAGCCGGTCTTCAAATTCGCCGCGGTACTTCGCGCCTGCCACCAGGGCGCCGATATCGAGGCCCACAACCCTTTTGTTCTTCAGGCTTTCCGGGACATCGCCGTTGACGATTCGCTGGGCCAAACCCTCAACGATGGCTGTTTTGCCCACGCCGGGTTCGCCGATCAGGGCCGGATTATTTTTCGTTCTGCGAGAGAGGACCTGCATGACCCGCCGGATTTCCCCATCCCGGCCGATGACGGGATCAAAGGTCCCTTTACGGGCCAATTCATTGAAATCTTTTGAATAACGTTTCAGTGCCTGATATTTGTCCTCGGGATTGGGGTCTGTAATCCGCTGATTTCCCCGAATGTCGACCAAAACTTTGAAAATACCGTCTTTGGTCACTCCGGCTGTATGTAAAATCCTGGCTGCAGCGCCGTCCTTTTCCTCCGAGATGACGATGAGAACATGTTCGGCACTGACATATTCATCCCGCAGTCGAGACGCCTCTGTCAAAGCCTGATCCAAGATACGGTTCAGACCCGGTGCAATGCCCGGCTGACCCAGACCTGCGCCTTCGATACGGGGCTGTTTGCCCAGCGCCTTCTTAAGCTCCGAGGCAACATGTCCCGGATCAGCGCCCATTTTTTTCAGGATCGCGTCCACGATCCCTTCCGGCTGATCAATGAATGCCAGCAGAAGATGCTCCGCCTCAATCCCCTGATGTCCACGCTGCGATGCCAGCGACAGTGCGCTTTGCATGGCCTCCTGAACTTTTAGGGTGAATTTATCAAATCTCATCCTGTCTCCTGCTATTCGATGGGTTTTTCGATACTGACGAGGATTTTACCATTTTTAAACACACTGACGCTTCCTGTTGATTCGGATAAAACGATGGCGATGGCATCGGTAATGCTGGTGATTCCCGCGGCGGCGATATGCCGGCTGCCAAGTCCATGCGGGAAATCCCTGCTGTCCATCGCGGCGCTAAGATGTCTACCGGCGGTCACAATCGTACCGTTGTCCTTGATAATAAATGAGCCGTCAATGGCGGAGAACTCTTTGATGGTCTCTTTCAGTTCCGGATTGAGGATATTTTTCTGTTCGTCCGTATATCCCATGAACGGATTGATGATCATCTGCCGGGATAGCTGCATGACTTTTTCATGGTCTCCCAAAACGAAAATCGTTCCCACCTTACGTCCTTCCCGGCCCTGTGCCGCCAGTTCGATCGCCAGATTCATGACCGCGCCAAAAACTTCCGGATAAACCCCTTGAGCGATATCGGTGAAGTTGCCTGAAACCAGGATCTCAAATTCTTTGCCCACATCGATGACAAAAATACTGTCCACATAACCGAACCTGGGGACGCCGCTCACACAAACCAGTTTGTCTCCTTGTGTGAAAAGGCCCAGGGCAATGCCTTTGGTAATCGCGATTTTGATTTGGCCCACGCGGGTAAGATTAACATTGGGGACATGAATCATCATGCCACAATCCCTGAATTTCACGGGGATTTCTTCATCGCCCTTGGTAATGAGAATGATTTTCATGCATAAGCCGGGATCCGCGGCGATGGGAAGGTCATCAGCCGCATCGGCATAAAGAAGAACGGCTTTTGCCTCGACCTCACTGGCAATGCGACAGGCATGATCAAGAATGACTCTATTTATGGAACTCATTTTCTACCTCCCCTGTGGACCATCGTTGGCCTGTAAATTAACAACCCCTGCGGATGATGTCAAGATACGTTATTATTTTGTAAAATCAAACGATTATAAATGCTATTTAAGACCGATCATAAATAGCTTGACTGTTAAAATCGAATCATTATATCAAGAAACTTATAAAGTTATTGAATATCCGGAGGCGTCACCCTTGGAATTACCGGCCGTAACCGGCACCCTTGACATCTATATCGCGGAAATAAACCGTTTTTCAATTCTCACAGCGGAAGAGGAATTCAAGCTGGCCGTTCAGCTGAAAAAGTATAACGACATGGCTGCCGCAGAGAAGCTGGTTGTTTCCAACCTCCGGTTTGTCGTAAAAATTGCCCATGAATACCGCAACTACGGGTTAAAACTCAGTGATCTGATCCAGGAGGGCAACATCGGCTTGATGCACGCCGTCAAAAAATTCGATCCCTACAAGGGATATCGCCTGATTTCATACGCTGTCTGGTGGATCAGGGCTTATATGCAGAATTATATCATTAAATCCTGGAGCCTGGTTAAGATCGGGACCACCCAGGCCCAGCGAAAATTATTCTTCAAGCTCTCCCAGGCGAAAAAGAGGCTGGAGACCCTTTCACAAAAGAGTCCCGAATTCAGCGAGATTGCCCAATCCCTGGGGGTTAAGGAAGTAGAAATCGAGGAAATGGATCTTCGTCTGAGTCACCGCGACCTCTCATTGGATGCCTTTGTCAGTGAGGACGGTGAAATGACCCATATGGATTACCTGACCTACGAAGGTGAAGACCAGGAAAACTCGTTGATCAAAAAGGAAGAGCTGGCTTTGGTGAAAAGGAATATCGCCGGGGCTTTGGCGAAACTCAATGAAAAAGAAAAATACATCATCAGGCACCGGGTGATGGCGGACAATCCGCTGACGCTCCAGGAGATTGGCGACCGCTACCAGATTACCCGGGAACGGGCCAGGCAGATCGAAAAACAGGCTTTGAAGAAAATGCGTTTGGCGATTCCCTATCTGGGGAAAGAGCCGGAGCTTCTGGAAGGCTGACGGCTTTGCAAAAAGTCCGGATGCTGCGTTGCGCTGCATCCTTCGTCATTGCGGCGTACGCTAAAGTACGCCTCACTCCTCAGGATTTGTGCGCCTTGCCTGCGGAACTTTTTGCGAAGCCGTCCCGAACTCAAAATTCTCGCCACTTTTTGCGAGTTCGTCAAGGCTGATCAATGCACATCTTCGGCACGGGCCAGATTCTCAAAACAGGTGTATTTTTCAAGAAAGGCCAGTTTGACCATCCCCGTGGGGCCGTTTCGCTGCTTGCCGATGATCACTTCGGCCAATCCCTTTTCAGGGTTGTCTTCTGACTTGTTATAGACTTCATCCCGGTAAATAAAGGCAATCACATCCGCATCCTGTTCAATGGCCCCGGATTCCCGCAAGTCGGCCATCTGCGGACGCCGGTTGGTCCTGTCTTCCACTTTACGGTTCAACTGTGACAGGGCGATCACCGGGACGCTCAATTCCTTTGCCAGGGCCTTAAGGGAACGGCTGATGTCGGAGATTTCCTGTTCCCGCGATTCCTTATAGGTCCCGCCCCGCATCAACTGGAGGTAGTCCAGAATAATTAAGCCAAGACCGGATTCCGCCTTCAGCCGCCTGGACTTTGCCTTCATTTCCAGGGCGGTGATGGCCGGAGTGTCATCAATATAGATAAGGGCTTCGGAAAGTTGACCGGCGGCCGTGGTCAGTTTCGGCCAGTCCGTTTCCCCCAGGAATCCTTTCCTGAGACGCTGGGAATCCACTTTGGCAACCGTGGACAGCATCCGGAGGGCCAACTGTTCCTTGGACATTTCCAGGGAGAAGATGGCTACGGGAATCCCGCCTTCCATGGCGGCATGCTGGGCAATATTGAGTGCAAATGCCGTCTTTCCCATGCTGGGACGGCCGGCGACGATGATCAGATCGGATTTCTGCAGGCCCGAAGTCAGGTCGTCAATTTTTCCAAAACCCGTAGGAACGCCGGTGATCAGCTCCTTCCGCTCGTAGAGCTTCTCAATGGTTTTGAAACTGTCCTTGATGATGCTTTTAATAGGGTAAAAGGCGGGCCGGATTTTATTTTCGGAAATTTCAAAAATGGCATGTTCCGCCTGATCCAGAACCTCATCGACATCGGCACCGGTATTATAACTTTTCGTCAGAATTTCCGTAGCCGTACCAATGAGGCGCCGGAGAATGGCCTTTTCTTTGACGATTTTGGCGTAATAGGCCACATTGGCGGCGGATGGAACGTTATCCACCAGGGAGGCCAGATAGGCCATGCCGCCCACCTGATCCAGATGCTTTTTATCCTTCAGGATGTTGCTCAGGGTAATCAGGTCGCTGGGTTCATTCCGCTCGGAGAGATCCACAATGGCTGCAAATATTTTCCGATGCGATTCACTGTAGAAATCCCCCGGTCCCAAAACCTCTAAAACGCTGTTCAGCGCCTGATTATCCAGAAGGATCCCCCCGAGGATGGACTGTTCCGCGTCCAGATTTTGGGGGGGCAGGCGATGCAGGGATGTGTCGATGTCCTTCATTTTCTATCAGCTCAATGACAATGAAAAAATAGTGGATCAGGCCTCGGCCGCAACGACCACTTTGATTTCTGCCGTGACACCCGCCAACAGTCTGATCGCAACCGGATATTCACCCAGCGCCTTGATCGGTTCAGCCAGGATGATGTTTTTCCGGTCCACCTCCAGGGACTGCGCCTGTAAAGCATCCTGAATGTCTTTGGTATTGACGGAGCCAAATAATTTGTCCTGCTCTCCGACACGGCGCGTAATCGTGCAGGTTATCCCCTTGAACTTTTCTGCAAGCGTTTCCGCGTTCTTTTTTTCCTTTTCCGCCTTCGCCAGAATCATTTTCTTTTCATGGTCCAGCACATTGAGATTCTTAAAGTTGGCTTCAATCGCGAAACCTTTGGGAATCAGAAAATTGCGTGCATAGCCGTCGGATACCTTGACGGCATCTCCCGCGTTACCGAGAGATTCCACATTTTGTTTCAATATCACTTTCATGATAGACCTCCTTATTATGATCGAAGATTGATTATGGATGCCGGCTTATACACTCGGATCTTGGGCCGGTTTAATCAGTTTTCTGAAATCAGCCCAGAGATCAAACAACCCCAGGGCAACCACAAAGAACAACAGATATTGCTGAATCAGGATCAGAAGGTAAAACAGGAACTTAAAAAAAACGGGAACCCGCTTCACCTTAAAAAAATAGCCGATAATCGACATGCCTTCACAAAGATAAACGAACAGGCATACAATCAACAAATTCAAGCCGATATATTTCACCACGGTGAAGGGAACCAGGAGCAGCCCCCCGGTGGCGATCAATAACCAGACCATCTTCTCGGGCGCCTTCCAGTGCGTCAGGTCGCCAAAGTCGGGATAATACAGACCATGCTTCTGAAAAAGGGACCGTGCCGCTAAAATATTCAGCCAGAGACAAAGGCTGGTGCTCACCAGGATGACTGCGGGAAAGATGCGCGTCAGCAAAACGGCAATCTGCCCGGCATACTCCTTAATAAGCGTGATCTGTTCGGAGGATATATCCAGTTGCTCATAAATCTTGATATTCTCCCGGATGCTGCTCGATACGTAGCTTCCGATGAGCTGCCATGGCGCTTGTCCCGTTTGATAACCATGAAACAAGAGCAGGCCGCCGCCGCAGGTCAAAAGGGCCGCCAAAGGGATCATCAGCGTTTTTTCAATCGACAGGGATCTTCTCAGCACTTCCGCAAGCATGATTCCCGTGCTTCCGATAAAAACAAAGAAAAGCAGGGAAAAGAGATTGTCCGGATTGATAAACCTGAGAATCAGCAGAACCAGCGCCAGCGAGATCCCATAAACGGCAAAACCCTTGAACCTGCCAAGCTTCGTATAATAAAAGAGAACCGGCAGCGGCGTCAGGACAATCACCATGGCGCCGATCAGGGGAATCAGCACAACCGATAAAAATGAAAGGGTGGTTATGACAATCCCCAGGATAAATTCACGGTTCAGGAAACCACCCCATTCACTGTTCAAGGCTCAACCCTGTCGCCAAACGGCATTCTCTTGCAGGCGATGATCATCACAGATCATCCCTATGGCGATCATCAGACGGCTCTGCAATCATCTACGTTATTAAGTGAGATCAGCCTTCGGAAACGACAAAGGGCAAAAGCGCGATTGTTCTGGCTCTCTTAATGGCCAAGGTCAACTCTCGCTGGTGGATCGCGCAATTTCCCGTGATTCTTCGCGGCATAATTTTGCCCCGCTCCGTGACAAAATCCCTCAGGGTCATGGGATTCTTGTAATCACTTTTGATGGT
Organism: Deltaproteobacteria bacterium; assembly: GCA_026388595.1. Classification (GTDB taxonomy): domain Bacteria; phylum Desulfobacterota; class Syntrophia; order Syntrophales; family Fen-1087; genus JAPLJM01. The sequence goes on along the minus strand of JAPLJM010000180.1, from coordinate 2,513 downwards.
GGAGTCGGTACAGAATCGACAGAATTTCCGACGGTGGAAAAATTTTTTCTGCGGTCTGGGCGGTCTCTGACCATGAAATCTTGATGGTTCTGCCATTGCTATTCGCCTCCTTCCTGGACTTCTTCGATCTTTGACTCAGCGGGCTTAATCGCTTCCGCAGGGCTGCCTGTTGCAATTTCTATGTTTTTGATTTCCACCTCTGCAACAACGGCAGTAGGCGAGGCAGCGGCAATTTCCTTCTCAATATCCGCCAAAACGACCTTGTCGTTCTTTTTGACGGTCATGAACTTCAGAATCTTGTCATCGATCTTGAGATTTCTTTCCAGTTCGGCAACAACGGCACTTTGACCCGCAAAATCGATAAGCATATAGAATCCTTTGTTATGCTTCCTGATTTCGTAAGCCAACTTTCTTTTTCCCCACTTTTCCACCTTCACCACCAATCCCTTATGATTGGAGACGATGGCCTTGTAACGGTCAATCAGGGTGATGATGTCATCATCCGAAAGATCGGCGGGGACAATAATAACTGTCTCGTATCTCCTCAACGTTCCCTCCTCTCGGCTCTAAAGTTCGGACAAAATGTCCGGACAAGGAGTCCTCTTTATTTTAAACGGATGCAGGCTTTATATCATAATTTCGCAGAAATCAAGAATTATATCTCCACCTCATGTGGGTACTTTGGATATCAGTTGTTCCCAGAGCGGCCCATAATGGCCGCGGGCATGCAACCGAGAAACGATGCCTGCCGTTTTCTCACTGCCCGAACCAAAAACCCAATGGGGGCGTCCCATGGCCCGCTCAGTCACCATGGCCGTGGTCGTATCCGTTTTCAGCGCAGGTGATTGGTAAAAGACGGGTTCCAGAAGGTTTTGACTGTCCGTGATCTGACCTTCTCGGATCGCGATCTGATGCAGGGCGGTATGAGGATAGATCCGAATACCGCAAAAAAGGATCAGCACGGCTTTTTCCAATTCGTCTGCGCTTGTCAATGTTTCCTTCAGGGTGTTTTCATCCTCGCCCGGACCCCCGAAAAGAAGGTAATGAGCGATATGAAGCCCTGCATCGGAGGCGCTTTTGTGGGCATAAAATATGTCATCCCGACGAAAAGGTTTTCTATAAGCCGCGAGGACGGAATCGCACAGAGACTCTGTCCCGAATTCCACATGGGTAAGGCCAGCTGCAGCCATGATTTCATAGTAATCGGCCGTCGGTTTGAAAGGAGCGAAAAACGCTCCCCATGGAATTGTAAGACGGGCTTTGATGAAGGCCTTTGCCACATTCAGGCTATGGTCGGTGTCGCAATTAAAAGTTGAATCCGTAATGAACAGATACTTTGCCCCTGATTCCTGAAGCCTCAGGGCTGTCCTTGCAACTTCATCAGGATCGATGAACCTGAGCCGATGACCGTCGATGCGGGGATAAGTACAGTAAATACAGAGGTAAGGACATCCCCTCTTTGTCTGGAGATTCAGGATTCCCCCATGCGACAGATAATAGTGCACATGGGGACTGTTCATATCAAAGCATCTCCGGAATGAAACCTCCCCGCTGGCCGGAACCTCCACAAATGTTTTGCCCTTGCTCATAACACCTGGAAGGCTTGAAACATCCCCCTGTGTTTCAAGGGCAGTCAGCAGCGGGGCGAGCCGCTCACCATCACCGACAATCCCGTAATCGGCGTCCAGTGCTTCCATCAGTTCGGACGGGAAAATCGTAAAACCACTGCCGCCAAGGACAATCCATGCCGAGGTCATCCGACGGATCGTGGCCATCAGCCGTTTATATCCGTCAACATAGCTTTCTTGCTTCAGGGCATCCAGATTATCTACGTTACGCAAAGATAATCCAATAAGGTCTGGGTCAAAATCCCTGATGACGCCGGCCAGTCGGTCCATCCCCGATTTCTCATTCAGATCGACGATCTTTACCGCATGACGATCGGACAGGATACCGGCCACGTAATCAAGCCCGATGGGATAGACAGGCGAAGGCATGGTCAATATGTTTGGGGACAGGAGTAAGACCTTCATCGGGACCGGACCTTGATCCAAGAATCCAAGCGCTCCCATGGTCCTGAAAGGCCCATGATTTCATTATTTTGCGGCATCGTCGCACCTGAAAAGGTCGGAAGTGGCAATCGCCTGAACCACATGTTCGATATCTCTGTCCATTGGGCGGTCTTCCTGCGTCGCCTCGGCAATGCCTCTGATATTTTTAATCAGGGCCTGCAGCCGGGGCCGGTTCCTGATGCTGCCGCGGAGCTCACAGGCCTGTGCAGCCGTCATAAGGTGGATGGCTACGGCCCGTTCCGTGAGGGTGCATATCCGGGAGGCATCCCGGGCGGCGATGGTTCCCATGCTGACCTTATCCTGATTGTGAGACTCCGTTGATCTGGAAAATGACCCAGCGGGCATGGTGTTCTTCAGGGCTTCCGCGGCCAGTGCGGATGCCGAGAGGGACATGGCCTTAAAGCCGTGATGAAAGACAGCGTCATCGCCCCTGATGCCGAC
>JAPLJM010000244.1 GCA_026388595.1 Deltaproteobacteria bacterium | reverse complement strand
CCCGCCTCCGCACGGAAGCAGGGGGAATAAGCCACATAATAAACGGGCAGATCCTTTTCATTCAGAATCTCATCCCGGTGGATATTGGTCACCGGCACTTCTGCCGTGGGGATGAGATAGTAATCTGTCTTTTCAATCTTGAAGAGATCTTCAGCGAATTTCGGGAGCTGTCCCGTTCCTGTCATACTGTCGCTGTTGGCCATGAAGGGGGGCAGCATCTCGGTATATCCCTGTTCCCAGACATGCAGATCGATCATGAAATTGATGATCGCCCGCTCCAGCATGGCCCCCAGGCCCCGATACAGGGTAAATCGGGCGCCGGTGATTTTTGCGCCCCGGGCAAAATCCAGGGTGTTTGTCTTTTCACCGATCTCCCAGTGCGGTTTGGGTGGAAAATCAAAGGTCCTTTTTTCACCCCAGGTACGGATAACCGGGTTATCTTCGGAACCAGTTCCGTAAGCCACGGATTCATGGGGGAGATTGGGAACGGTCATGACGATTTCCCCCAGGTCATCCTCAGTCTTCTTCAGGGACTCGTCCAGTTCCTTGATGCGGGCGGAAACATCCCCCATGCGGGCAATCAGCGCAGCGGCGTCTTCCTTCCGCTTTTTCTTTTCGCCGACCTCCTTGGAAACCGTATTGCGCTCACCCCGCAAGGTCTCTACTTCCTGAAGGATATCCCTACGTTTCGCATCCAGAGCCAAGAAGGGACCAAAATCCATTTCCTGGCCCCGCTCCAGCATCTTTCTGCGGACGAGTTCAACATTCTGCCTGAGAAATTTAATGTCCAGCATGACAAAACCTTTCCTTCAACGTCGTTTCCCAAAGGAGGATTCGCCTAACATTTTGACTGTCTGAAGTCAATCATTTTAATCGGAGGCCTTTTCATGATGACGTTATGCACGTCCGATTTTTCTCCGCAGGATGCCCATCAGGGTCATCATTTCCGGAATTTTCAGAAGTGCACAAGTGCTGAAGAAGGTCACGGCGCCCACGGCGACGGCAGCAGTCAGAAATAGAAATCGATCCTGAAAGGCACCCTCCGTTCTCCAGGGAAAGATCCAATCCACCAAGACAATGGCCATCCACATGACGGCCGAGGCCAGGATCATCCTGAAAACTGCCCGGTAAAAATCCCAGCCGATAAAGGCGCCGATTTTCCTTTTCAGGATAATGGTGAGCATAATGACATTCACGGCGGAGGCAATGGACGTGGCCAGGGCAAGCCCTCCATGCTTCAGCGGAAACATCAGCATGACGCTGAAAACGACATTCGTGACCAGGGCCACAACGGCAGCCTTCATGGGGTTTTTGGTGTCCTGCAGGGAATAAAAAGCGGCGACAATCACCCGGATCACCGAAAAGGCCCAAAGACCGACGGCATAGTAAAGCAGGGCCTGGGCGGTGAGGATTGTCGAGGTGGTGTTAAAGTGTCCACGTTGAAAAAGCACGGAGATAATCGGTTCCCGCAAGGCAATCAGGGCGATCATGGCCGGGATGGTGACGAAAAGAATCAAACGCAGCGAAAAGGCAAGGGTTTTCTTGAATTCCTCAAAATTCCCTTTGGAGATCTGATCCGAAAAACTGGGCAGCGTGGCCGTACCCACGGCGATCGCAAACACTCCCAGGGGTAGCTCCACGATACGGTCGGCATAGTAGAGGTAGGAAACGCTGCCGCTCGGTAAAAGGGATGCCAGAATCGTCCCGACGAAGATGTTGATCTGGTAAATGGCTGCCCCGAATGCTGCAGGCAGCATGAGGAGGCCTATTCTCCTGACGCCGGGATGGGTGAAGTGAAAATCGGGCTTCAGCCGGACTCCCAGTCGGACCATGAAGGGCCATTGCATCGCCAGTTGAAGGACCCCGCCGACCATGACCCCGATGGCCAGGGCGACGATCGGCTCCTGGAAAAAATCACGAAGCGTGAGGGTTGCCAAGATCATGGAGACATTCAGGATAACCGGGGAGAGGGCCGGCGCTGTAAAATGCCGGAATGAGTTCAGGATCCCCATGCAGAGGGCCACCAGAGAAATAAAGAAGATATAGGGAAACATCAGCCGGTTGAGAAAGACGGTGAGGTCATATTGTGCAGGCACCTGGGTGAAGCCGGGGGCCATCACGGTCACAATGAAAGGAGAAAAAATGACGCCGGCGAGGGAGACCAGAACCAGAACGATGGATAGAATCGTGAAGGCGATATTGGCCAGTTCAATGGCCTCTTCTTTTGTCTTCTTGTTCAGATATTCCGTAAAAACGGGAACAAAGGAAACGGTAAGCGACCCCTCCCCCAGAAGCCGTCTGAGAAGATTGGGGATCCGGAAGGCCACAAAGAAGGCATCCGTGGTCAGTCCGGCGCCGAAGAAGGCGGCCACCACCATGTCCCGGAGAAATCCGAAGATCCGGCTCAGCATCGTTGCCAACCCAACGATACCCGCGGCCTTGGCAACCTTGGCATTCTCCCCGCTCTGTGGATGTCTATCTTCCATGATGATTGTTTAAGTGTTGCGAATGCTAAAACAAAAGGCCGGACGCCGTTGCCCCGGAGCTTTCCGGCAGGGCGGCCAGGATATCCTTTCGCGTCAATCCGGCGACAGAAATCAGCTTATTTTTCGATTTGCGGCCGGCCTTGATGGCAACCTGACTTCTTTTCACATTGAACAGCGCTGCCAGGAAACGAATGCACTCTTCGTTGGCGCGGCCCTCCACGGGCGGCGCCGTTATCCTGATTCTAAGGGCGTCCTCTTTCAGGCCCGCCAGTTCGCATTTCGAGGACCTCGGCAGAACACGGATCGCAAAAGTAACACCTTCTTCGGTTTCATTGACCGTCAGCATATCCTGTTGTTCAGTGGAAAGAGTACGCTATCTGGATGATCGTTTTGACGAGGAACATCTGCAGAAAATAAATGATCATGATGACAATGATCGGAGAGATGTCGATTCCCATGCCTCTCATCGGAATGAGCCGGCGGATCGGTGCCATCACCGGTTCCGTGACCCGGTATAAAAAGGTGACAATCGGATTATAAGGATCTGGATTAACCCAGGAAATTATCGCCCTGCCGATGATGAGCCAGAGGTAGAGGGTTAATCCCATATCAATTATTTTTGCCAGGGCGACAATAAGGTTTTCCATAACAAACATAGCCACTCCTTGCTCTCACGCAACAAGATTACGGTAAAGATTCAACAAATGCCTTGAGAGTCCGGTTAAATTCCTCCACATTTTCGAGCATGGTGAAATGACCGGCATTTTTTATCAGGGCCAGTTGCGCGCCCGGAATGTTCTCTTCGAGATACCGGGACATGGCAGGCGGGGTCATCTTGTCCTCATCACCGCAGATCACCAGCGCCGGCACACGAATCCGGGAAACCGCAGCCGTCACATCCAGTTTGTGGCACGACAGAAAATCGTTATAGAGAACGTCCGGATTCACGCGGGACATACTTTTCATCAGAATATCCGACAAGCGGTCACGGTTGCTTTTCGCCAGTGCAATTTTAGCCGCCATGGCGATCACGGCCGCCGGGTCGGTCTTTAGACCATCCAGGATAGCCTGATTGACCGGCATGGTGGCCCCGCCGCCCACCGGCACGATGCCGGCCAGTTTGTCGCCGTAGGCCAGCGCATAGCTGAGCGATATGGCGGCGCCCAGGGAATGGCCGATAAGCACGGGCTTCTCAATGGCCAATGCTTCCAATATGTGCCGGACCCATTCGACATAAACGGCCACATCCTGCTCTCCGGCGCCTTCGGACCGCCCATGCCCAGGCAGATCCAGAGAGGCGATGTTAAAATATTTTTTCAGCTGGGTGTACTGATGAATCCAGACAGTATGATCCCCACCGGAGCCGTGAACAAAAATCAGGGTCTTGTTTGCAGTCTGCCATTCCTTCCGATTGACCCAGCAGGTGATTTTCAATCCATTGACGTCCAGAACATCGATCATATCGGCCTTCTCCTTATACACAACATTTGATGATGGTGGTAACTATCACAGAATCATTCGGCAGTGCAAATAGAGAATGACATTTTTTCATATTGACATGACTCATTAAAAAAGTCATTTAAGGCCAACGAAAACGTCTTGATCCCTTCCCCGGACGGGAGGGGATGGAAGGGAGGGGGAAATCGTGATGCTGAAAGGTAAAAAGGTTGGGTTTATCGGCGGTGGGAAAATGGGAAGTGTCCTTGCCGGAGGAATTGTCTCACACCAGCTCGTCCAGGCGTCGCATGTCATCGTCGCGGATGTCGTTCAGGAGCGACTGGATGAACTTGCACAGGCCTATGGGATCGCGGGGACAAAGGACATTAAACGGGTCGCCC
>JAPLJM010000256.1 GCA_026388595.1 Deltaproteobacteria bacterium | reverse complement strand
TGCAGGCCGCCGATCTTCATGTCCAGATGGCTCTTCCGTTGAAAACACGATCACGTGGAAACCAGAATGATGATGCTAAACCTGATAGACCTTTCTCATGGCAAACTCCTCCTGCTTGCCTTTGTTCCACTGTTTTACCGGACGCAGATAACCGACGACCCGTGAATAAACCTCACAGTGCTCATGGCAGGTCGGACAGGTCTCCTTTTCGCCGCTCAGATAACCATGGGAAGGGCAAACACTGAAGGTGGGGGTGAAAGTCAGATAGGGCAGATGATAATTCGTACAGACTTTACGGACAAGCCTTTTCACTGCAGCGGGATCGGAGATACGTTCACCGACAAAGGCATGAAATACCGTCCCCCCGGTGTACTTTGTCTGAATCTGGTCCTGCAGGTCCAGGGCCTCAAAGATATCATCGGTAAAATTCACCGGCAGTTGCGTCGAGTTGGTATAATAGGGTTCCGCTCCCTTCCAGATTATAGTTGTTCCCCGTCTCCTGCTGGTACGCGATCAGTTTGTTTCGCATAAAGTCCAGGATCTTCCTGGTAAATGCCTGTCCTTCCGGCGTGCCGATATCCTTGCCCAGCAGATTCAGGCAGGCTTCATTCATGCCCACCAGACCGATGGTGGCAAAGTGATTTTTCCAGTACTCGTCGAAGCGGCGCTTTACATCTCTCAGATAGTACTTTGTGTAGGGATAAAGATTCCGGTCCGTAAAATTCTCCAGCACCTTGCGTTTGGTCTCCAGACTCTCCTTGGCTGTAAACATCAATCTTTCCAGGCTGGCGATAAACGCCTCCTCCGTCTTCGACAGATAGCCGATCCGGGGCATATTGATGGTGACGACACCAATGGAGCCCGTCAGAGGGTTGGAGCCGAAAAGACCGCCGCCCCGTTTTTCCAGCTCCCGATTATCGATACGCAGCCGGCAGCACATGCTCCGGGCATCTTCCGGGTTCATGTCGGAATTGATAAAATTGGAGAAATAGGGGACGCCATATTTTGCCGTCATTTCCCAGAGGCCCTCCAGATTCCGGTCTTCCCAGTTGAAATCCCTGGTAATGTTATAAGTGGGAATGGGAAACGTGAAAACACGGCCCTTGGCATCCCCTGCCGCCATAACCTCCAGGAAGGCCCGGTTGAACAGATTCATCTCTTCCTGAAATTCTTTATAGGTTTCTTTTTGTGGTTGTCCGCCGATAATGACGTTCTGTCCCGCATAATAGCTGGGAACCGTCACATCTAGGGTCACATTGGTAAAGGGGGTCTGGAAACCCACGCGTGTCGGGACATTGATGTTAAAAATGAATTCCTGCAGGGCCTGCTTAATTTCCGTATAGGTCAGACGGTCATAACGGATAAACGGGGCCAGCAGGGTGTCGAAACTGGAAAAGGCCTGGGCGCCCGCTGCCTCCCCCTGAAGGGTATAAAAAAAGTTCACCACCTGCCCCAGGGCAGAGCGCAGATGTTTGGCCGGCTTGCTTTCCACTTTCCCCGAGACCCCTTTGAAACCCTGCATCAGCAGGTCATAAAGGTCCCATCCCACACAGTAAACGGACAGCAGGCTCAGGTCGTGAATATGAAAATCACCTTCACTGTGGGCCTTTCTGATCTCCGGGGAATAGATTTCATTGAGCCAATAAACTTTGCTTACCTCCGAAGAAAGATAGTTGTTCAACCCCTGCAATGAATAATCCATGTTGCTGTTTTCATGAATCTTCCAATCAATTTTTTTGAGGTACTGATCAACCAGGTCCACTTCCATCTTGTTGGTGATCTCTCGCAGGCGGGCATGCTGATCCCGGTAGATGATATAGGCTCTTGCGGTCTTGCGGTAGGGCGACGCCAGCAGCACCTCTTCGACGACATCCTGAATCTCTTCAACGGTCATGATCTTGCCGTCAAAGAGCTTTTCCGCCAGACTGAGGACTTTGATGGTCAGTTTTTTCGCTGCGTCCCGTTCAAATTCACTGGTCGCCAAACCGGCCTTGGCGATGGCATTG
>JAPLJM010000379.1 GCA_026388595.1 Deltaproteobacteria bacterium | reverse complement strand
GGCCATTTCCCTCTCCACGGGGATTGCCGAAGCCATGGTACAGAATATGCTGAATCTGGATCCGGAGGAAATCACCGAACCCGTCATGGCGGATTGTGTCCGGGAATCCATCAATATGATATGCGGCAACTTTGTCCGCAAACTTGATTCAGAGAGGGTATTTGACCTTTCCATTCCGCAATATGAAAGGATTTCCGGCAATATTCAGCAGGAGCAGGACTTGAAAGATCAGGCGCTTTGTTTGACCTTTACTGCGGACGGCGGTCATATCGAAGTGACCCTGACTGCTCCAGATCTTTTACCTCTGGTTTGATTCGATGGCATGAGCGGAAGAGATCTCCCACCAATAGATTACTATCTTTGTCCGGGGGATATCTATCTGAGTCATGAACTCAGCCTGGTATCCACGGTGCTCGGCTCCTCCGTGGCGGTTTCCCTCTGGGACAGTGAACGGATGTTGGGCGGCATGGTCCATTTCCTTTATCCGTTCACGGCGGACCGGCGCATGGCCACGGCCCGCTACGGCAACGTGGCGGTGAGAGGGCTTGTAAAGATGCTTCTTGAAGACGGGTCCCGTGAAAAGGACCTGAAAAGGACCTGAAAGCGCAATTGTTTGGCGGCGCACAATCTGCGGCGGCCGCTTGTGTGAAAAATGCAAGGGAAAACATAAGGATGGCCCGGATGATTTTGAGAAGTCGTCATATTGCCCTGCTGTCGGAGGATACCGGCGGGTCCATGGGACGCAAGGTCATCTATAACACCCATACGAACGAAACCCTGGTTTACAAGGTCAATCATCTGCGACAGGGAGACTGGTATCCCTATATTCATGAAGGAAAAAATGCTGAAAAAGATTAAAGTGCTGATTGTTGACGATTCTGCTGTGGTTAGAAAGATCTTTTCGGAAGAACTTTCCAAATACGCCGACATTGAAGTGGTCGGCACCGCACCGGATCCCTTTGTCGCCCGTGACAAGATAGCGGCTCTGAATCCCGATGTCATCACCCTGGATATTGAAATGCCCCGCATGGATGGATTGACTTTCCTCCGGAAACTGATGAAGTACTATCCGTTGCCCACCATTATTGTTAGTTCCTTGACACCCAAAGGAGGAAAATTGACGCTGGAAGCAATGGAAATCGGCGCCGTGGATGTTATCGCCAAGCCCGGCAGCTCCTATACTGTCGGTAATATGAGCGTGCAACTGGTGGAGAAGATCCGGGCGGCGGCGTTGGCAAGGGTCATCCGAAAGGACGCGGAAGCCCCTGAAACGGAAAACGTTCCACTGAAGGCATTGACCCAGACATCTCATAAGGTTATTGCCATCGGGGCATCAACGGGCGGGACGGAAGCCCTGAAGCAAGTGCTCACGAGGCTGCCGGCCAATTCGCCGGGAATCCTTGTCGTCCAGCATATGCCGGCCAATTTTACGGCGGCTTTTGCGGACCGCCTCAATACCCTCTGCCAGATGACGGTCCGGGAAGCCAGAGATAACGACTCTGTCGTTCCCGGACTGGCGCTGATTGCACCGGGGAATTTTCATATG
>JAPLJM010000167.1 GCA_026388595.1 Deltaproteobacteria bacterium | reverse complement strand
TCGCCACGCATTTTCATATCGATCATATCGGCGGGATCGGTCATTTGTTACAAAACGCAGGAGAGAAGACCCAGGTGATCTTTCATCAGCGCGTCGGCGATTATATGCGTGGATCAAAAACCCTGTCCCTGCAAAAAAACTGGCTCACCGGCCTGTTTCCCGCGGCGTTGCACAGTGCCCGCTATGTCGGCAGATGGGGACATCTCCGTTTTGAAAGTCTGGCGGGCATTCCGCTGCCCGGCCTTCGCCGTCTCGTGAACCTTCCCTACCGTGCAGAGAAAATTCACTATCTCAAATACGGAACGGCAACGCGTCAACCCCTGGGATTCGGCCAATGGGATGTCCTGGAAACGCCGGGTCATACAGAGGATTCTGTCTCTCTTTATCACGAATCATCGGCGGAGCTCATCTGTGGCGATTTAATCCTCAATTTTGAAAAAGACGGGTCAGGCCATGTCAACCCCTTTTATTGCAACAAAGATTTGATGTTGAAAACATATCGTGATTTATGCCGATCCATCCGCCCGGAGCGGATATATCCCGGTCACGGCGAGATCATTTCCCGGGATGGAAACGCCCTGCTGAATGTCACAACCTTCCAATAGCTGAAGGCGAAAGAAGTCGTTATAGAATTACTGAGACAATGGACGATGATAAAACCATGGAGGCCCCCCTATGAATAAGCCATTGATGCCTGTCGGTGTCGCCTTGATCATCCTTCTCTTCCCGGGCCTGTTGCTTCTACAGAGCTGCACGGTCGTTACAAAAAGTACCGTGCTTGCACCACAAATCACGTCCCCGTTCAAGGGAACCTATTCTGTGGATCCCTATATGGAAGACCACAAACCACGCACCGTTGCCGTGCTCCCCTTTGTGAATCAGGCCAGAAGCCAGGCCGGCTCCGAGGCGGTCCGTAGAGGATTCTACAATCATTTCAGCTCAATGCCCTTTAAAGACATGGAGCTCTACCGGGTAGACAACCTGCTCCGGAAGGCAGGGCTGGAGGACCCGGCAATCATTTACAAAACCGCCCCCCAGGTCTTGGGTAAAATCCTGAATGTGGATGCCGTGGTCTTCGGGACCATTTCGGATTTTGACAAGTTGTTTCTCGTCCTCTATTCCAATGTTTCCGTGGGCGCCGAAGTCCAGATGTTCGATACGAAAACAGGGAAGCTGCTCTGGCGCGGGCAGCATGTCGCCAGCATTCATGAGGGGGGGATTTCGACGAACCCTATCGGCCTGGTGGCCACGGTGATTGCGACCGCCATGAACATCCGTGACATCCAGCTGCTGCGTGCCTGCGATGATCTGTTCCGGGAGATGGTCAAGACCATCCCTGCACCGACCATCGCCGAGGCCCTGCGCCCGCCGGTGATTACGCTGCTCATTCAGGATACCAAAAATATGCCGAAAAAAGCGGGTGACGAGATCCGCGTGGTAATCCAGGGAACGCCAAAGATGCAGGCTTATTTTCATATCGGGGAGTTTAAAAAGAATATCGACATGCAGGAACAGGCCGGGGAACCGGGCGTTTACCTGGGGGCCTATAAAGTTATTCCCGGCGACAATGTAAACAATGCCATCATTGTCGGATACCTCCGGGATGACGCCGGCAATACCGCCGAATGGGTGGATGCTGTCGGATTGGTTACCCTCGATACCATCCCACCGGACAAACTTAAGAATGTCGGCACGGTGGGAAGGAATAACCTGGTGCTCCTCAATTGGGAAAAATCACCGGCAACCGATCTCGCGGGTTACCGGGTCTATCGCAGCGCGACACCGCTCAGCGGCTTTCAGGAGATCGCCAGGACGGAGTTCAACGGGGTCCGCGACGAAAAGCTTGTCAACCATCAGAAGTATTATTATCAGGTCTCTGCCGTGGATCGGGCGGGCAATGAAGGTGAAAAATCGGACACCGTGAAGGGCATGCCTGTAGCGCCGGGTCCAACAACCGTTTCCGGAGCGGTTGAAACGGATACAACATGGTACGCCGGTGCGAGTCCCTACATTATTGAAAATACGGTCGTGGTCAAGGATAAAGCCCTGCTCACCATTGAACCGGGCACGGAAATCCGGTCCCGGGGGCGGGCGTTGGTGATTGAAGGCCGTCTTAACGCCCAGGGGGATGACGGTCATGTTATTCAGTTCGATGCACTGGAACCGGGTAAACCCTGGGAAGGGATTGTCTTTAGCAATGTGAAGGAAAAAGAAAATGTGATGCGGCACTGCCGGATCAGAAATGCCGCAATTGCTGTAACCTGTCAGGCTGCTTCGCCCCGCATCGAATCCTGTGAAATGGCGGCCAATGGAACGGCCATCATGATTCAGGGGGCCTTTTCGAGGCCGGCAGTGATGAAAAATGCGATCCAGAAAAACAGGGAAGCGGCCATTCTGATCGAGGCGGGGGCCCAACCGGTGCTTGCGGAAAATGTCATCCAGGATAACGAGCGGGAAGGCATCCGGATTAAGGCCGCAGCCCCGATTATCCGCAACAATGCCATCCGGCAGAATCGGGGGTCGGGGATCGTGGCGACCAACAGCCAGGCGGTTATTTCCCGGAATAACTTCATCGATAACAAACCCTATGATATGGCGGCAGAGGTGACCGGAGAGGCTGTCAATGCCCTGGACAACTGGTGGGGCAGTGTGCAGGGGCTTGACATCCTGTCAAGAATTAAGGGGAAGATCAACATTAAGTCGGTATTAAATGCCCCCCATCCTGACGGAAAGCCCGTGGAACTGCCGATCCTGAAACCGCTTCTTGGCGGAGCATTGAGAGGGGACGCCTTCCTGATCCTGGCCAACAGCCCGTACCGGGTTGCCAAGGATGTCGTGGTCGATGGCGGCGCCACCCTCTACATCGAACCGGGCGTTGCCATCCAGTTTGATCAAAATACCGCCATTGTCGCGGAAGACGGCGGTGTCATCGCCAGAGGGACAAAGGACGATCCCATCCTGTTTACGGCCTCAGCGGCGTCTCCGGCACCCGGTTTTTATGCGAGCGCTGTGAAATTTGCGAAAGAGACAAAGGTCAACAGCGCTTTTGCCTACTGCATCGTCAAATACGCGTCTGTGGCGTTTGACGTCTGGTTCGGGTCGCCGGAGATCTCCTACTGCCATGTTGCGGAAAACGCACAAAGCGGCGTTTATGCCCGCAATAGCTCAACCCCGAGACTCCGGTACAATACTTTTGCCAGAAATAAAGGAGAAGGCGCAATCACCGCCGTGGGCATGTCGAATCCGTCCATTCATCACAACAACTTTGTTGAAAATGAGGTGGCTATTCAGACCCACTCCACAATCTATATCGACGCCCGGAATAACTGGTGGGGGATAACACCCCCCGATACGGGATACATATTTGGTGATCTGGACAGGAATATAAATATCAAGCCCTGGCTGAACGAGCCGGAGGGGAAGGCGTTCCGGGAAAGAAAATAGGGGGTTGCATCCGCAGATCGGGGGGACACTTTTTCATTGAAAGCTTGCAGGTATTTTGTTATCCTGAAACAGATAAAAAGGCGCTGTGTAGCAAGCGCAGCGAATATGAGTCTGATACGGAATAAGCTCTCAAAACCATAGAAGGAGGATCTTATGAAGTCAAGATGTGCGGTTATCATTGGGGTGATGGCAATGATTTGCTTTCTCTCTGCCGGCGTTACAGTCAGCCTGGCGCAAGGGGACGGCAAGATCGGCCAGAAAGAATGGTCCAAGATCATTGAGTCAAAAGTGGCCGAGCAGGCGGGAGACAAGGCGATCATCAATTATGAGGATGGATATGTTGAAGCCCTGGGCACCGGTGCCGTAGATCCGGCCAGAGTCAAGGGGACCAATGCACGGCCCATGTGCCTGAGAGCTGCGCAGGTCGATGGATACCGGAATCTGCTGGAGGCGACCAAAGGGGTCCAGATCGACTCGCAGACAACGGTGAGAGATTTTATCACGGAAAGCGACGTTATTAATGCCGCTGTTTCCGGTTTGGTTAAAGGGGCAAAGGTGATCAATAAGGACTATCTCTCAGACGGGACCTGCGAGGTCACCTTAAGGATGTCGCTGAGCGGCAAGTTTGCACAAACCATCATTCCGAAAGCGATTCAGGAAGAGCAGAAGCGTCAGCCCACCCCGCCGGCAGCTCCCCAACCGGCACCGGCGGTTCCCCAACCGACAGCGGCCAGTGCACCGGTTTATACCGGGATGGTCGTGGATGCACGGGGTCTTGGGGCACGTCCGGCCATGTCACCGAAGGTTGTGGATGAAACCGGCGCCGAGGTTTATGGATCCATGATCGTAGATAAAGCATTTGCCGTTTCCCAGGGAATCAGCGGCTATGCCCGGGATTTGACAGCGGCCCAGGGTAATCAACGGGTGACCAACAATCCCGTCACCGTCAAGGGCGTGAGTGCCGAAGGAGCCGGGAAGGCCGATATCAAAATCAGCAATGCTGAAGCCCAGCAGATCCGTGCTGCCACCGAAAACCTGAGCTTCATGAAAAAATGCCGTGTCATGATCGTTCTGGATTGATCCGGATGTCGGGCATCGATCATGACGGATGGTTATTCGGGATGCCCCCTCGATCTCTTGAGATCTTCTTGACGAGACCGTAGTAACCGATGAAACGGTTGCTGCGGTCTTTTATATTCTGAACCCTTCTTCCGGTTCTAAATCAATGATGATATCAAGGGGGCCAGGAAGAGGCGGCGCGGGCGTTTTTTTCATACGTCGGGGAGCCGATGATGATGCCAACGCAAATAGCGCTTTGATTTAGAGTTGGAATTGACAGGAGCAGGCCTTGTCCGGAAAAATCGTCATTCTTCCTGAAGCCTTAACCCATCAAATTGCGGCAGGTGAAGTCGTTGAACGGCCCGCCTCCATTGTGAAAGAGCTGCTGGAGAATGCCCTGGATGCCGGGGCAACGGCTGTCCGGATCGAGCTTTTGAAAGGCGGATGCGGCATGATCCGCCTCATCGACAACGGCGAGGGATTTGCACAAGACGATGTCCCGAAGGCTTTCAAACGTTACGCCACCAGTAAAATCTACCAGTTTGACGATATCTATGAGGTCAGCACATTCGGCTTCCGCGGTGAGGCCTTGCCCAGTATCGCTTCCATCGCCCGGGTGGAGATGACAACGAGAATGAGCGGGGCGATTTCCGGGACCAGGATTGTGGTGGACGCCGGACGTATCGAGAAGATCACGGAGACAGGCTGTCCGGAGGGGACATCCATAACGGTGACGCAGATTTTTGACCCTGTTCCGGTGCGGAAAAAATTTCTGAAAACCGAAACCACGGAACAGGGATATTGTCTGGATGTCATTACGCGCACGGCCCTGGCGCATCCGCAGGTTAGAATATCGGTGATGGCCAATGGCCGGGAGGTTTTGAAAATACCCGCTACGAATGATCTTTCCGAGCGCATGGCCCTCATCCTGGGCATGGATTTCATGGATCACCTCCTGCCGGTTCAGGCTGTCAGAGAGAACCTGCAGATGCAGGGATTCATTTCCAGGCCCCCATTTACCCGCTCCCATGGGAGGCATCTCTACAGCTTTGTCAATCGGCGCTATATCCGGGATTATCTGTTGAACCATGCCATCATGACGGCTTACCGAGGGATGATTGAAGCCAGGAGATACCCGGCCGTGGTTCTGCTGATCGATCTGCCGCCAGGGGATGTGGATGTGAATGTCCACCCAGCCAAACTGGAGGTCCGTTTCCGTCATCCCCGTGGCATCTACGGTATGATTGTGGAGACGCTGGCGCAGGCCCTGGCACAACTCCCTCAGTCAGCGGAGGCGGGTCATGCCCGGAATGAAGCAATCGGGGCAGATTTCCGTCGTCCCGCTGATTACGGGGATCGCATCGAAGAGGCGCTGAAGCGCTATCGTCTGTCCTCGGCCACAGGGAAACTCTCCTTTCCGGAAGCGGTCCGGCAGGGGCGCCTTCAATCCTTTTCGCCGCCCCTTCGACAACCTGCCGGAGAGGTTTCCACAGAAACTGTGTCCGAGCCCTTCGAACCCCTGAAATTCAGCAATCTTGAATATCTGGGCCAGGCCTTGCGCACCTATCTCGTTTTTTCAGCAGCGGATCAGGTCATTCTGCTGGATCAGCATGCCGCCCATGAGCGTATCCTTTTCGAGAAGTTAACCAGGCGCGGCGGAAGCCAGGGCATTGGCCAGCGGTTGCTCCTCCCGGAGGTGCTGAACCTTTCCCCCAAAGATCTTCTTTTTTTTGAAGAATCCATGCCGCTGCTGCAGGAGGCAGGGATTGAAGCCGAATCTTTTGGCGGCAATTCGGTGGTGATCAAATCCGTACCTGTCATCTTTTCGCAGATGGACATCCGCGACCTGATCATGGACCTCCTGGATTCATTTTCCGACAGTGACCGGTTGTTGGGGTTGAAGGATCGACAGGACAAAATCTTCAGACTGTTAGCCTGCAAAGCGGCGGTCAAAGCGAACCATGCCTTGACGCAGCCGGAGGCGGCGGCATTGTGCCGTGATCTGGATGAAACCCCCTTTGCGGCGACCTGTCCCCACGGCCGGCCCGTTTATATCACCTTGGGGCTCGGGGAACTGGAAAAGCGATTTAAACGACGATGACCCTCGCCGATCCGAAAC
>JAPLJM010000156.1 GCA_026388595.1 Deltaproteobacteria bacterium | reverse complement strand
AGGTACAGTGCAATTCCAACACGTTACCGCTGTCGGGATCTTTCACGACGTTCACGCACCTGATGAAGTATCCATAACGGAGACGGACCTCCCTGCCCGGGGCAAGCCTGTAAAACTTCTTGGGCGGGTTCTCCAGAAAGTCTTCCTGCTCGATATAAATCACCCGCGAGAAGGGGACTTTCCGGGACCCCAGCTCGGGCTTCTTCGGATGATAGGCGCATTCAAACCACTCTACCTGATCTTCCGGGTAGTTGTCGATCACAACACGGAGGGGTCGAAGCACCGCCATCACACGCAGCGCCGTCTCATTCAGGTTTTCCCGTACGCAGTTTTCAAGCAATGCCACATCAATCAGGCTGTCATTCTTGGCAACACCGATGCGGTCACAGAAATCGCGGATAGCCCCGGGGGTGAATCCCCGCCGCCGCATCCCCGACAGGGTGGGCATCCGCGGATCATCCCAGCCGTTCACAATCCCCTTCTCCACCAATTCGATCAGTTTTCGCTTGCTCAGCACCGTATAGCTGAGGTTGAGGCGGGCAAACTCGATCTGCTGGGGCCGAAATTCAACGCCCACCGCTTCCAGGAACCAGTCATACAGCGGCCGGTTGTTTTCGAATTCCAGGGTGCAGATGGAATGGGTGATCTTCTCCACAGAGTCCGAGAGGCAGTGGGCAAAATCATACATCGGGTAAATGCACCACTGATCGCCCGTGCGATAATGAGTCTCTCTCTTGATCCGGTAAATGATCGGGTCCCGCATGGTGATATTGGGGGAAACCATGTCAATCTTGGCGCGCAGGACATGGCTCCCTTCTTCAAACTCTCCGGCCCGCATGCGTTTAAAAAGATCCAGGTTTTCCTCCACGGACCGGTTGCGATAGGGGCTTTCTCTGCCCGGTTCCGTGAAGGACCCCCGGTACTCTCGCATCTCCTCCGCATCCAGATCGCAAATGAAGGCCTTGCCCATCCTGATGAGTTGCAGGGCATACTGGTAGAGCTGTTCATAGTAATCGGAGGCGTAGTACAAACGATCTTCCCAATCGAAACCCAGCCATTTCACATCGCGGATGATCGCCTCCACATATTCCATGCTTTCCCCGCTTGGATCCGTATCATCCATGCGCAGGTTGCAGGCGCCGCCGAACTGGGCGGCAATTCCAAAGTTGAGGCAAACGGACTTGGCATGCCCCACATGGGGATAACCGTTTGGCTCAGGAGGAAAGCGCGTGGCGACGCGTCCCTGGTGCTTGCTGGTCCGCAGATCTTCATTGATAATATCCCTGATAAAATCAGAGGGGGAGGATGCGTTGGTTTGTGCCATATATTGAATTCCTTTCTATGTTTCTCAATCAATTCAGTGGGTGTGAGCATACCACATTTTAAAGCGCAGAGCTTCTATTATCTAAAGTTCTCCCAAAAAGCCAAAATTTTATGCATATCCCTTTTTCTAATTTCTCCCTTAACTTGTTTAATGGTTTCGTGTAAGAATTAATAAAGAGAGGATGGAAGCAGCGGTGCAACGAGAAAGATGCATTCTTGTATTTATAAAATCACCGGAAAAGGGAACGGTTAAGTCCCGTCTGGCGGCGGCCATCGGCGAAGAGCAGGCCTGCCGGCTCTATGAAAATTTTGTTTTGGACCTCATCGAAACGCTAAGGAAAACGGCGAAAGACAAAAGTTACGCCCTGAAGGTATGCTTTTATCCGCCTGAATCAGGAAAGACGATCTCAACGTGGCTGGGAAGTCGGTACGAATATCTCCCCCAGCATGGAAAGGACCTGGGGGAAAGGATGAGCAACGCCTTCCGGGAAATCTTTGCTGAGGGATATGGGCAGATTTTGCTTGTGGGCAGCGATATCCCGGACCTGCCGGGCAAGATGATCCATGACGGATTTGCTTCCCTGGAGCGGTACGGCGCCGTTATCGGACCCACACAGGACGGCGGGTATTATCTCATCGGTTTCCGGTCCGGCTGCTTTCTGCCGGATATCTTCGCGGGAATCCCCTGGAGCACAAGCGAGGTTTTCGAAAAGACAATGGCCCGACTCAGGTTCGGGAATTTTGACGTATCGATCCTCCCCGCATGGCAGGATATCGACACACTGGAAGATTTGAGGGACCTGTTGAAAAGACATGAGCACGGTGATTT
>JAPLJM010000181.1 GCA_026388595.1 Deltaproteobacteria bacterium | reverse complement strand
GGCGGCCATCGAGCAGCTCGAGGTCTGGTGCCAGCGGGTCAATGTTCCCCTGATTAAACAACAGCTTGGCGCCGATCCAGCGGCAGTTGTCTATGACGCGATTCAGGCGGCCAAGGCGGGGAAAGCCAATCTCCTGATCATTGACACCGCCGGGAGACTCCATACCAAAGTAAACCTGATGGAGGAACTCAAGAAGATGAAGCGGATCATGTTGAGGGAGATTTCCGACGTTCCTCATGAAATCCTGCTTGTGATCGACGCCACCACGGGGCAGAATGCGATCAATCAGGCGAAAATGTTCAGTGAGGAAATCGGTGTGACAGGCATCGTCCTCACCAAGCTGGATGGAACCTCAAAAGGCGGTATTGTGATTCGCATTGCCAGAGAACTGCAAATTCCCATCCGTTATATCGGTATCGGGGAGCATCTTGACGATCTGAGGCCCTTTCAGGGCGATGATTTCATCGAAGCCCTGTTTGACCAAGATCAGATTTGACGGACAGGAAAGTCCATGCAAAAGATAAACCTGCTCAAGAGGTAATCAAAAACGCAGTTACTTCTTTAAGCCGAGCAGCAGTCGCGCTTCGGAGGGGGAGGCGATCGGGCGGCCATAGGCTTCGATGATCCGTACGACCCGTTCCACCAGTTCGGCGTTGGTTTTCGCCATGACGCCCTTATCCAGATAAATGTTGTCCTCCATGCCCACACGAATGTGCCCCCCCATGATCAAGGCCATCATGGCCATCGGCAGAAATCCCCTGCCGATGCCGATCGTGGACCAGGTGGCGCCTGGCGGCAGATGGTCATGCAGGTGGAGGAAGGATTTGGGTGTGGCCGGTGCCCCCCAGGGGGGTCCCAGGACAAACTGAAAATGAAGGGGATCATCCAGCTTGCCCTCGTCGTGCATGCGCAGGGCCGTGATCAGCATGCCCAGGTCGAAGATTTCGATTTCCGGCTTGACGCCAGCCTGTTTCATGATCCCGGCAGCCTGATCCAGAAAGGCTGGATCGTTGATGAAGACAGCGCCGCCGAGATTGATCGAGCCTGCATCGAAGGAAGCCAGTTCCGGCTTGAGCGTCACGGGGCAGAGGCGTTCCTCCGCGGGAAGGTTGCGGCCGGGAATGCCGCTGGTGGTCAGGCTCAGGATCAAATCCGTTTCTTTGCGGAGGGCCTCCACGACCTGCCGGAAGCGATGGAGATCCTGGCAGCCCAGGCCGGTCTTCGGGTCGCGCACGTGGATGTGGACGATGGCGGCGCCGGCCCGCCAGGCTTCGAGGGCGGATTGAATGATTTCTTCAGGAGTGATCGGAATGTGCGGGGCGGCATCCCGCATGATGCGGCTGCCGGTAATCGCAGCGGTGATGATGACTTTTTCCATCCACCCTTCCTTCAGGCCCCTTCCTCAGGAGACGGACGGGTCGCCAGTTCTCTCGCAATTTCGCCGATCGACGCATCCAGGATGGCCACCAGCTCGTCGATCTGCGCTTCCGTGATCGTATAAGGCGGCGCCAGCAGGCTGTGATCTCCCCGCATGCCGTCGGCCCCGCCGCCGCCTGGATAGGTGATGAGCCCCTTCGCAAAGGCCCGTGCGCCGATCAGGGCATTCACCTTGAGTCTGGCATCAAAGGGTTCTTTCGTATTTTTGTCTTTGACGAACTCCACGCCGGCGAAAAGCCCCAGCCCGCGGACATCCCCGACGATGGGGTGTCTGTACAGCGTCTCCAGCCCCTCCAGAAGATAGTCGCCCATCCGGGCGGAACGCTTAACCAG
This sequence comes from Deltaproteobacteria bacterium, assembly GCA_026388595.1. Taxonomy (GTDB): domain Bacteria; phylum Desulfobacterota; class Syntrophia; order Syntrophales; family Fen-1087; genus JAPLJM01. The sequence goes on along the minus strand of JAPLJM010000181.1, from coordinate 2,541 downwards.
ATCATGCGTCCCGATGTAATCCAGGACCGCGAGCGCCGTGGCGCAGGACAGGGGATTCTGGCTGAAGGTATGGCCGTGGACGAAAGCGCCGTTGCCCTTTTTGATGGTGTCGTGGATCATGTCGTTCGTTACGACGCAGAACACCGGTGCGTAGCCGGAGGCCATCCCCTTGGCGCAGGCGATCATGTCCGGGACCACATGCCAGTGATCGAGCGCGAAATTCTTCCCCGTCCGGCCGATGCCCGTCATGACCTCATCGGCAATCAGCAGGACGTCATAGCGGTCGCAGATCTCCCGGATTTTCTGAAAATAGCCGTCCTTCGGGACCAGGGCCCCGGCCGTGGCGCCCACCACCGGCTCGGCAATGAACGCGGAGACGGCGTCCGGCCCCTCATAGAGAATGGTCTTTTCCAAATCGTCGGCGCATTCGATCCGGCAGCGCTCCGGCTGCAGATTGAAGGGGCAGCGGTAGCAGTAACAGGGGACAATGTGCGGCGTATGCTGGATCAGCGGCTGGTAATATTTCCGCCTGCCCGTGTGTCCGCCCAAGGCCAGCGCGCCAAGCGTATTGCCGTGATAGCTCGTCCAGCGGGAGATGACTTTGTACTTTGAAGGCTTGCCGCGATCCACCTGATACTGACGGGCCATCTTGACCGCTGTTTCCACCGCTTCCGAGCCGCCGGAGAGATAATAAACGCGGCTCATGGAGGGAGGGCACAGGGCAATTATTCTCTCCGCCAAGACGATCGCGGCTTCACTCGTAAACTGGGTGCCGTGGGTAAAGGCGATTTCCGATGCCTGCCTGAAGATGGCTTCGCGGACCTCCGGAACACCATGTCCGATGGACACCACCACGGCGCCGCCGGAGCCGTCAAGATAGCGTTTACCGGATTTGTCGTAGATATAGACCCCCTCCCCCCGTTCCACCGTGGGGTAGAACTTGGTCGGGTTCCGGTAAAAAATATGATCGTCGTTGTGCTCTGGCATGTTTCCGATCAGCAACCGTATTGCTGCTTTTTCATCACCGACAGCATGGTCAAATGTCGACGCTCTTCTTCAATGATTTTGTCGACCGTGCCGTGTTCATGGGTCGGGACCATCCCTTTGATTTCGTGATAGTAGAGAATGGAATCCATCTCCCGCTGGATGGCAAAATCAAGGGCCGAAGCCGTGTCCTTGACCCTCGCCAGTTCCTGATCCAGGGCTTCTTTTTTAAAGATGATGGCGTTATCGACGTAGTTGTGCAAATAGGCGGCGTATTCCCCGGGATAACCCTCCGGCGGGGCGGCCTTGTCCATGGCGGCAAAGATCTTCTCAAAGGTTTTCTTATGATAATCTTCCGCAGTGGCTAACTGTTCAAACAGCTTTTTCGTACTTTCATCCTTGGCAATCTGCACGGCGAACCGATAAAAATTGGCCCCGTTTTCTTCAATCCTGATGGCAAATTCTACAATGTCACTTGCTTCAAAAGCACCCATGTCAAGCCTCCTTCATAGTTTCTTTTTTCATTTTAAATCCATTGCCGCTTCTTTATCGGAATTCACCTGTCCTATAAAGCAAAATAATCATCGCTCGTGATCCGTCAATCCCTCACAGCCATTTTTTTCGTTTGAAGAGGATCAGCATGATAATGGCAATGGTGATGTTGACCACCCAGAAAAACAAATAGCCCCAGTGCCATTCCAGCTCCGGGAGATACTTGAAGTTCATGCCGTAAACGCCGGCCAGAAAGGTCAGGGGCATGAAAATTGTGGCGATAACGGTCAGCACCTTCATGACCTGATTCATGCGGTTGCTGAGGCTGGACAGGTAAATGTCAATCATGCCCGAGAGCATATCCCGGTAGGTTTCCACCGTATCGATCACCTGGATGGTGTGATCATAAATGTCTTTCAGATAGATGCCTGTGGCGGGCTGAATCAGCGGAGACTCGCTCCGTTCGAGCGCGTTGATGGTCTCCCTGAGCGGCCAGATCGATTTCCTCAGAAAGATCATGTCACGCTTCAGGTGGTGGATGGCCCGTAATGTGGGTTGGGCCGGGTTATTCACCAGGGCTTCCTCCTCAATCTCGATTTTTTCACCCAGTGTTTCGAGGATGCCGAAATAGGAGTCCAGAATCATATCGATGATGGAATAGGCCAAATAATCGGCGCCGGCCTTGGCGATCCGGCCCTTGGCTGTCCTGATGCGATCCCGGATCGGCTCGAACAGGGCATCTTCCCGTTCCTGAAGGGAGATCACAAAGTGGGGTCCCAGAATGATGCTGACCTGCTCGGCCGTAATGTCGTTGTGCTCATCGCAGGTGTTGCAGAATCGCTTGAGGACGATGAACATGTAATCGCCCATATCCTGCATTTTGGGGCGCTGATCCGTGTTCAGAATATCCTCTAAAATGAGGGGGTGAAGGCCGAAGACATCACCCAGTTGTTCCAGAACGCGCGTGTCATGAATGCCTTCGACATGGACCCAGGAAACGGTTGGCTGGTCCTTGAAGGCACGCAGATCTTCAATATGCTGGATGACTTTTTCCAGAATATGATC
>JAPLJM010000193.1 GCA_026388595.1 Deltaproteobacteria bacterium | reverse complement strand
AACCGTCCCGATGTTCTTGATCCGGCCCTTCTCAGGCCGGGGCGCTTTGATCGACAGGTCGTGGTTCCATTGCCCGATGTCAGGGGCAGGGAGAAGATTTTCGAAGTTCATGCGAAGAAGACACCGCTGGCCGATGATGTGAAATTTGCAGTGATTGCCCGGGGCACGCCGGGGTTTTCCGGGGCGGATATTGAAAATCTGGTCAATGAAGCCGTGCTTTACGCCGCCCGTTTCGGCAAGGACAAGGTCTTCATGAGTGATTTTGAGTTCGCCAAAGACAAGGTCCTGATGGGCGCGGAAAGAAAAAGCATGGTTGTCAGTGATGATGAGAAGCGCAATACGGCCTATCATGAGTCCGGCCATGCTTTGGTGGCCCGCTTGCTGCCGGGAACGGATCCGATTCACAAGGTGACGATCATTCCTCGGGGGCGCGCATTAGGCTTGACGCAGCAGCTTCCGATCGATGAAAAGCACACCTACCCGAAGAAGTACCTGCTGAACAGCATCGCAATTCTGCTTGGAGGACGGGCGGCGGAGGAACTGGTCCTGAATGATTTTACCACCGGCGCCGGCAACGATATTGAGCGTGCGACGAACCTGGCAAGGAAGATGGTCTGTGAATGGGGGATGAGTGAGACCATGGGGCCCCTCACTTACGGCAAGAAGGAGGAACATATCTTCCTGGGACGGGAATTTGCAACGCATAAGGACTACAGCGAAGAAACCGCGAAACGCATTGACCAGGAGGTTACTAAAATTGTATCGGAAAGTTATGAAAGGGCCAAACAACTGCTTATCGATCATATGGAGGCATTAAATCGGATCGCTGCGGAACTACTCGACAAAGAGGTGCTGAATGCATCGGAATTGGATATCATCATCGGCATTCACCGTGAAGATGGCGAGAAGGAGCCAACGCTCCCGCAAACGGGGGCGGTTTCGACCTTGAAGCCATAGTGCCGTGGCTCTTTATCAAAGGTTATTAAGGAAATGAATGTGAATCAAGCAGGGAGCGCACAGCTCAGACGTCTTGTCTGGGCCAATGAGCGGCAAGCTGTCCAGATCCTGAAGGATATTGACGTGGCTCCTTACGGGATTGAGGCCATGCTCCCGAAGATGGTGCATCTGAACATCCTTATCCGGCGTCTTTCCTGTAAGGTGGCCAATATAATCAAACAGGAAATGCTCTCCCTTGGTGGTGACGCCGCTGTGGCCCGGGGATCTGTCGCCTGCAGCATCGAGGCCACGGATGTGCTGCTCATGGGGACGCGTAAACAGCTCGGCCATTTTGTCGAAAAAGTATCCTCCCAGCCCTTCGGCCTGAATCATCTGGCAGCAAACCTGAGGATATTGCTCGAAAACATATGGACAGACCAGTGGATGCTGAAGACCAGCCGCCGGGAGATGGTTCTGGGTGATCGCACCCGGATCATGGCGATCCTCAACGTGACACCGGATTCCTTTTCCGACGGTGGGCGTTATGGTTGTCCGGAAGCTGCCGTTGCAGCAGGCGTCCATCTGGCGGAAGCAGGGGCGGACATCCTGGATATCGGCGGGGAGTCCTCGCGGCCTGGCGCTGAAACGGTTTCCACGGAGGAAGAGCTTCGCAGAGTGATTCCTGTCATTAAGGCGCTGTCCGGAAAAGTCCACATTCCCCTTTCCATCGATACTACCAAATCTGTGGTTGCCCGAGAATCATTGGACGCCGGCGCGGAAATCATCAACGATATCAGCTCCATGCGTTTTGATGCGGGAATGTCTGCAGTGATGGCATCATCCGGAGCGGCCGTTGTTTTCATGCATATGCGGGGTGTGCCGCAGACGATGCAGCAGGGCGATCTTCACTACCCATCGCTGATGGCAGAGATTATTGATTTCTTTCACGAACGCCTGAATGCTGCACAATCTGTGGGGATCATGCCTGATCGGATCATCATCGATCCGGGTCTCGGGTTCGGTAAGTCGAGAAGCGATAATCTGAAATTGCTTCGGCATCTCGCCGAGTTTAAGGCCTTGGGCAGGCCGATCCTGACCGGACCGTCGCGAAAGTCCTTTGTCGGGCAAAGTGACGATCAAGGACCGCAGGATCGTCTGGAAGGGACGGTTGCTGCTGTGACGGCGGCCATCATGAACGGCAGCCACCTGGTCAGGGTTCATGATGTAGGGGCCGCCAAACGGGCTGTGGCCGTTGCCGATGCTGTTATCAGGGATTGATATGATTGCCGGAACCGGTATTGACTTGGTGGATGTGGGACGGCTGAAGAAAATAATTGCGAAGTGGGGCGGTCGTTTTACAGGGCGTTTTTTTTCTCAACACGAAATTGACTATTGCCAGAAAAGAGCTGTCCCCGCGATCCATTACGCTGCCCGTTTTGCAGCCAAGGAATCCTTTCTCAAATCTCTGGGAATCGGTCTCGGCATGGGGGTTAACTTAAAAGATATTGAGGTGATGAATGATCAGCAGGGTAAACCGGATTTGATCCTCCATGATGAAGCGCAACGCCTGCTCAGTGAACGGGGCATCCAAAAAGTTCACCTCAGCCTGACGCATACATCGGACGCTGCCGTTGCGGTGGTCATCCTTGAGTCACAGCGGGATCGATGATGAAAAAGGTGCAAGGGAATGAAAATAGATCCTGATCTGACGATGGTTGATACGGGCATCCATTTGACATTGATTTCCAGCGATCCGGAAGAGACGTTTCGCATAGGCAGGATTCTTGGGGAAACACTGACGGAGGGGGCGATCGTTGCCCTTATCGGTGAGTTGGGGGCAGGAAAGACCAGCCTGACCCAGGGGATAGCCCGCGGCGTGGGCGTTCCGGAGGGTTATGCGATCACCAGTCCGACCTTTACCCTGATCAACGAATATCCCGGTCGGCTGAACCTTGTCCATCTGGACGTATACCGGCTTTCCGGTTCTCCTGATTTGCTGGATCTCGGCTATGAAGAATATTTTTTCGGAAAGAATGTCACCGTCATCGAATGGGCGGAGAAGATACAGGATGTTCTTCCGGATAATTCTTTATTTATAACGTTAACTTACCTCGATCACACCCTAAGGCGGATCGAGATCTCTGGTGAGGAATCGCAAGTTATAGGAATCACAAGTGCATTAAAAAACGGAGGTTTTTAAAATGGCTCTGGTCGTACAAAAATATGGCGGCACCTCTGTTGCCAACATGGCCAAGATCGAGAATGTCGCCGCGAAAGTGATAAGAACAAAAGAGGCAGGCAACCAGGTCGTTGTCGTTTTATCAGCCATGGCGGGTGAGACGGACCGGTTAATCAATCTGGCGCATTCAGCGGCCGATCATCCGGATGAACGGGAATACGACGCCCTTATCTCCACGGGGGAACAGGTAACGGTGTCGCTACTGGCCATGGTGCTCAATAAGATGGGGCATCCCGCCCGGTCGTTTCTGGGATTTCAGGTCAAGATCCTGACCGATAGGGCTTATAAAAAAGCGAGGATCGTGAATATCGATACGAAGGCCATAAAGCATGAACTGAAAAAAGGGACGATTGTGATCGTTGCGGGGTTTCAGGGTGTTGATCCGGACAATAATGTGACCACCCTGGGACGGGGCGGTTCGGATACCAGCGCCGTCGCTCTGGCAGCGGCACTGCATGCAGATGTATGCGATATCTTTACTGATGTGGACGGGGTTTACACGACGGACCCGAATATCTGCAGCAAGGCCCGGAGGCTGAGTAAAATTACCTATGATGAAATGCTGGAAATGGCCAGATTGGGGGCGAAAGTGCTTCAGCCCCGTTCTGTGGAGATGGCAAAGAAATATCAGGTTCCCCTCTACGTCCGTTCATCCTTTACGGATGAGGGTGGGACCCTGGTAACGAAGGGGGATAAGGATATGGAAAAGGAAGTGGTATCCGGTGTGACCTATGACCGGGATCAGGCGAAAATCACGGTGGTCCATGTTCCGGACCGGCCGGGCATTGCCGCTCGTTTGTTCACACCGCTGGCGGAACACAATATTGTTGTGGATATGATCATTCAGAATGCCAGTATAGACGGGTTTACCGATTTGACCTTTACGGCATCCCGGAAAGACTTGAAGGAGGCCACAAGGTTGGTTGAAGAGGCAGGCAAAGATATTGGCGCCCAAAAGGTAGAAGTGGATCAGCATGTTGCCAAGATTTCCATTGTTGGTGTTGGAATGGTGAGCCATTCCGGTGTGGCGGCAAAAATGTTTGCGACCCTGGCCCGTGAGGGGATCAATATTCTGATGATCAGCACCTCTGATATCAAGATCTCCTGCGTCGTTCAGGCAAAGTATACGGAATTGGCCGTTATGGTCCTGCATGATGCCTTCGAATTAGAAAAAAGAGCTTAAATCGCCCATGCATATCACCGGTAGACAGGTTGACGGCTTGCTTGCTGTTATGCTGATCGTGGCCGCCATCACCCTGTTTTCCTTTTTTTCGACCCGCATTGTTCATCAAAGTGTCAGCATTGCCCATGGCGACCCCCGCGGCGGACCTGTCGTTGTGAAGCTGTCAGGGGATTTAAGCCAGGGAGGTATTTACTATCTCCCCGACAATGCACAGCTGTTCCATCTTTTGAATCTTGCCGGCATCGAACGCCAGGAACAATTCGACAGTAATCTGCTGGCGCTTCCCATGACTGCAGGGCAGACGGTGACACTGGATGCGGACCATCGCCTGACGCTCGGTCAAATGGGTGCAGCGCTGCGCCTGGCCCTCGATCTGTCCATGGATCTTAACCGGGCGACATTGGATGACCTGATGCTCATTCCAGGCATTGGAGAAAGTACGGCGGCGAAAATTGTGCAGTTTCGGGAAGCGTCGGGTCCATTTAAAAAGGTGGCTGACCTTAAAAAGATACCCGGGATTAAAGAGAAAAAACTGGACCAATGGGGACGGCATTTTTATCTGCCGCCTTGATATGCAGGAAAGCTTCCGGACGTTCTATTTCTCATTATTGCGATACTGGCTGAGATAATACAAAACCCGCTGGACATAGGTCTGCGTTTCACGATAGGGAGGAATGCTGTAATGGTTCCGGGTCACCGCCGTTTCCCCGGCATTGTAGGCTGCTAGGGCCAGGGAAATATCTCCTTTGAAGAGGTTTAGAAGGTAGCGGAGATACCGAACGCCCCCCTCGATATTATTCTCAGGATGGAAACTGTCACGGACTTGCAGGGAGCTCGCTGTGGCCGGCATGAGCTGCATCAGCCCCCTTGCGCCTTTGGGAGAGACGGCCTGGTGGTTGAAGTTCGACTCCGCCTTGATGACCGCCTTTACGAGGGCCGATTCAACATTGTACTTCTCTGATGCCCTGGAAATCAAATGATCATATTTATTTATATCCGTGGATTTCACCTTGAAAAGGACACGCTTCTCCCTTAAGACCACCTCATAGCTGATATTGGGGTTGGTGGGAACATTGGTAAGGTGGATGATGCCCTCCGGATCGACATACTTGTAAATATCACCCAGTGCGGCTGCGGGAAAGAGGGTGGCGCCGATCAAGCAATAGCCAATCAAGCATACTATAATCCGGGTTTCTATCATTTTCGTGTTTGGTCTAACTGTTCAAAAGACCTGTTATTTTA
>JAPLJM010000311.1 GCA_026388595.1 Deltaproteobacteria bacterium | reverse complement strand
GGAGAGACAGGAGGCTGTAAAATAGAGATAGCTGACTAACATCATGAATAAAAAAGGAGGGGATTATGCGTTTTGAAAGGATTTGGCATAAACATTATCCGGCCGGCGTACCTGCAGAAATCGATTTTGACAAAATCACCATGCCCGCGGTCCTGACGCGGACCGCCTCGCGCTTTCCCGAACACGACGCGCTGATCTTCATGGGAACGAAGATCACCTACCGGGAGCTGGAAGGCCTGGTCAACCGCTTTGCACGGGCCTTGACGGCTCTGGGCGTCAAAAAGGGCGACAAGGTGTCCATGATTCTGCCCAATGTTCCCCAGCTCGTCATCGCCGAGTACGCCGCCTTCCGGATCGGGGCTGTAAATGTGATGAACAACCCCCTCTACACGGAAAAAGAACTCACCTACCAGCTCAACGATTCCGATTCAACGGTTTTGGTTACGCTGGACATGTTCTTCCCCGTGGCGGCAAAGCTCCAGGAAAGTACGGGAGCAAAGAAGGTCATCCTCTGCTCGATGGCCGATTACCTCCCCGAACCGCTGAAACCCATGTTCCCGCCGGTGGAGGTCCCGACCCGGGAGGGCGTCTACCGCTTCATGGATCTCATCAATGCCCAACCGGATACACCCGTTGAAAACGTGCCCTCTCTGGATGATCTGGGCGCGCTCATCTATACCGGGGGAACGACCGGGGTGAGCAAAGGCGTCATGCTGAGCCATGCCAACATCTCCTTCAACACCCAGCAGTTCCGCGGCTGGTACCCCGAGTCCAAAGACGGGGAAGAGAGCCTGCTTGCCATCTTTCCCTTTTTCCATGCCGCCGGCTGGACCGGTCTGCAGAACACTGCCATCTATGCCGGCTGGACGGACATCCTGGTGCCCCGGCCGGAGCCGGACCGCATCCTCGATCTTCTGGAAAAGTTCAAGCCCAGCCTGCTTCCCGGCGTCTCCACGATTTTTGTGGCCCTCCTGAACAATGAAAGGTTCCAGAAGATGGATCTGTCTTTCGTGAAGGCCTATTTGACCGGCTCCGCGCCCATGGCGGTGGACACGATCCAGAAGATGAAGGCCCTCCGGGATGTACCCATGATCAATGTTTACGGGCTTACGGAAATCACGCCCATGGGAACGGCGACACCCTGGGGAGGCGACGAGAAACCCGGCACGGTGGGAATTCCCTTTCCCAACACGGACCTCAAGATCGTGGATCTGGAAACAGGAAAAGAGGAAATAAAGACCGGCGAGACTGGCGAGATCTGCTTCAAAGGTCCCCAGGTCATGATGGGTTACTACAAGAAGCCGGAAGAAACGGCGGCGGTCCTGGAGGATGGGTGGCTCAAGACGGGGGACGTGGGTTTCATGGATGAGGACGGATATGTGACCATTGTGGACCGGAAGAAAGATATGATCATCGCCAGCGGCTTCAACATCTATCCCAAGGAGGTCGATGAGATCCTGATGACGCATCCCAAGGTCCTGGAGGTCTGCACCATCGGCGTTCCCGACGCATATCGCGGCGAAAATGTAAAGACCTACATCGTCGTCAAACCCGGACAGACCCTGACGGAAGAGGAGGTGCAAACCTTCTGCCGGGCTTCCTTGGCGGCTTACAAGGTGCCCAAACTGGTCCAGTTCATCGATACGCTGCCGAAAAGCGCCGTGGGTAAGATCCTGAGGCGTGAACTGCGGGATTTGGATGCAAAGAATATGAAATAATGGCAGTTTGCCCTTTTCCCGCAAGGGGGGCGCAGGGGGATTTTCCAATAAATCTATTACAAGGAGGGAAACATGATTTTAGCATCGCAGGAAAACATCAAGAAGTGGTCAGAGGCCGGGGTCTGGGGAAAAAAGACCCTGATCGATTATTTCCGGTATCATGTCCGGAAGAACCCGGAAAAGATCTGTCTGGTGGATCCCCTTAACAAGGAAGCCCTCCTGGGCCTGACGCCGGAACGGTTGACCTATCAGGAGTTGAGCCGGGCGGTGGACGCCACGGCAGAGGCCCTGCTCGCACGAGGCATCAAGAAAGACGACATCCTCATGGTGCAGATTCCCAACTGCTGGGAACTGGCCATGCTCTATCTCGCCATTACCCGAGCGGGAGCCCTCATCTCTCCCGTGCCCATGCAGTGGCGCCAGTCCGAGCTGGATTACATCGTGAAACTGACGGAGGCCCGGGCCTTTATTACCGTGGATGAATTCAACAACTTCAAACACAAGGAGATGGTGGAAAAGCTACAGGTGAAATATCCGTTCCTGCAGCAGATCATCACCCTGCCGGAAATCAGGGAGATGGCCAAGGGTAATATCACAGGTCAACTGGACGGCGTCACCGTCGACGCCAATGACGTTTTTACCCTTAGCTGGTCATCGGGAACGGAAGCGGAACCCAAGGGCTGCCCCCTGAGCCACAACAACTGGATTTTCCAGTCCACGGCCTGCTTCGAAAACGCACCGATCCACTGGGGAGACAACCTCATCACCGCCGGTCCCCTGGTGAACATGGCCTCCATCGGGACCGTCTATGTCCCCTGGCTCGTCGGCGGGGGAAAGATGGTTCTCCATCACCCCTTCGACGGGGCTACTTTCGTCAAGCAGCTTATCACCGAGGAGATCCACTATACGCTTCTGGTCCCTGCGGTGGTGAATGCCCTGTTGAAGCACCCCATGGTGGACAAGTTCGACTTCAGCAAGATGCGGGCCATCACCATCGGCGCCGCACCGCCGTCCCTGTGGTCCGTTCAGGAGCTGAAGCGGCGCTGGGGGATTGAATTCGCCAATATCTGGGGCCAAAATGAAGGAACGGCCAATGTGGCGGGGCAATACGATATACCCGATATGGAGATGCGCTTGGATCATTTCCTGTTTATTGCCCCGGGAAATCAATGGGCCAATAAGACCACCTGGTTTTCGCGATTTGTTTCCATGAAGCTGATCAACGCGTCTATTCCCGGCGGTCCCAAGGATGAAGGCGATGTGGGCGAGCTCTGGTACCGGGGACCCAACGTGATCCCCTGCTATTTCCGACGGCCCGATCTGACCGCAAAATCCTTTGAT
>JAPLJM010000240.1 GCA_026388595.1 Deltaproteobacteria bacterium | reverse complement strand
TACCATCCTCCGCTTTGCCAGAGAGTACCGGGTCGGTCATATCGTGTTGGGATCTCCGGCGCATGTCCCATTCTGGAAACGGATAACCGGCGAGAAGAGCATTCCCGAACGCCTCATGGATGAAACGCAGGGGATGACCATTGTCGTCCTTGATACACGGCTGCATGAACAGGCGGTCGCCAGGAAACCGGTATTAACGGAAGAAATGCTAAAGGAGCCCCTTAGCATGGAGTCAAAGACGCCGGCGGCGGTGAAAAACCTCTTGTTAAGTTCCCTTCTGGATAGGGGCGGAATCATCCTCTGGGAAGATCCCGTCACAAAGGACGAAGCTCTCGAAGTTCTGGTGAAAACCCTCTGCCGGGAGGGCCTCTCACCCGGCGCTGTTTCCTGTTTGCAGGCGGTTAGAGAGCGGGAGGCACAGGGAAGCACTTTCTTCAATGAAGGCGTGGCCTTTCCTCATGCCCGTATCGGCAGCCTCGCTCAGCCGCTTGCGGCCTTGGGCCTGACAAGAATGGGAATTACGGATATCGTCACCGAAAAGCCGGTGGAATATGTCTTTTTAAGTTTATCGCCCCTGGAGAATCCGGACATCCAGTTGGAGCTCTTGGCGCTGGCCTCACGGGCGCTCCAAAACAGGTACCTGCGCCAGGCACTCCAGTCGGCCGGCAACGCTGCTGACGCCTACCTGGCCCTGCAGACATGGGAAAAACAGTAAACGGATGAGCTTAACAATTCGAGCAACTCATAGTCGGCAAGGCCATCCAAGGTTTCAAAAAGTCCTTGGATGAGCCGGCAACATCAACAGTATCAACAGTTGATGTTGCCAAACGAATATCATGTAAGTATTTAAGTACATTTATAAATACGCTAATTTCGTCCAACAGCGATCGCGATGATGTACCGTGGCTAAAGAACCTGGAACAGGATAGCCATCGGGGCATGACTATCCCAGTATTTTTCCCAGGACCTGATTGATGATGGACTTCGTCTCCGGTATCTTGCCCAGAGAAATGATGCCGTAGGGCTGTGTTGTTTCCGACGTGGAAACAACTTTATCATCCTTGAAGATTTCCACTTTCAGAGACCCTTCCACCGTGGTCTTGCGAATCATGCAAAGGGCGGCAAGTCCGTTTCCCTTGTATTCGGCGGGAACGGTTCCTTCCACATTGACGGGCTTGGGAAGGCCGCCGGTTCCCGCAAATGAGTAGTGGCCGCTGAACTTGAGCTTGTCGCTGCCCGTCACTTTGATTGTGAATGGCGACTCCATCACTTTGATGCTGTCGCCGCAGCCGCTGAAAAGAATCAATGCCATGACGAGGCACAGTAATATTTTTTTCATTTAAAAACTCCTATATTATTTTGAAGAGATCTCCAGATCCCTTACGTTGTTATTTTTGCCGGCATTTTGTCGCACTGGATTTCATGGCGCTGCTCTTCAGACAGAAGGCATCCGTCGAGGCAATTTCCCGTACAATCTCCATCACAGGGCTCGACATGAATCGTGACGCTCGTGCCGGGGAATCGACTTGCAATGCTATTTGAAATTTCTTCCGTAATGTCGTGCGAGCTGAGCACAGTCATCTGTGGATCCACCTTCAGGTGAAATTCCACAAAACGGAAATGGCCGGACTTGCGCGTGCGCAACTGGTGAAAACCATGGATAACCGGTCGTTGCGCCAAGATGCGCAGACGAATCCATTCTTCTTCTTCGGCTGGAAGGGTCACATCCAGTAGATCCTTGGCCGACTGCATCGTCAGATCATAGGCCGCCTTGATGATCAGCAAAGCCACCCCAATGGCCGCCGCCGGGTCCATCCAGTCAAAATCCATGTCAGGAAACACGCTGTGCACCAGCCAGATCAGGGCCAGGCTGGCCATGACGCCTGCGGACGTATAAACATCCGTCCGCAGGTGCCAGGCATCGGCCTGCAGGGCAATGGAATCGGTTTCCCGACCCACCTTGAAAAGCATTTCCGAGACGACAATGTTGACCGCAACGGAGATCAACATCACCCCCACCCCCCAGCCCAGCGCTTCGATCGGCTCCGGATTCGTGATTTTCCCGGCCGCCTCATAAATGATCCAGCCGGCGGCAACGAAGATCAGCAGGGCTTCAACAGTACCGGAAATATTTTCAATCTTTCCGTGTCCGAAAGGGTGCTTGCTGTCAGCAGGCGTGCTGGAGTTTTTCACGGAAAACAGGGCGATGATCGACGCCAGCAGGTCCACGCCTGAGTGAATCGCCTCCGAAATAATCGATACCGAGCCGATCAGCAGACCGACAACGAGCTTCATGGTCACAAGCGCACTGTTCGAAACTACGGACAAGAGCGCAACCCGTTCTTTACGACGCTGGATGTCCATCATTGCCTCACGCCCGCATTTTCAGTCAAACAAATCATGAAGAAAACTCTTCTTCTTGTGGGGCCGGTATTCGCCGTGATGGCTGTCATGGTGTTTATCCTGATGTTTGTCGTTTTCATAGCGGTTGTCCACAGGCGGCGCCTGCACAGGCACCTGGTAGGATCTTGCAGGCATTTCCTGCACCGAACGCTCCAGGATCTTGTCAAGTTCTCCCCGGTCGAGCCAGACACCCCGGCATTGAGGACAGAAATCGATTTCCACACCCTGTCTTTCCGCGATTTGCAGGGTTACACTACAGATGGGACAGTTCATAATATATTCTCCTTTTTGTTTATTCCATTACTTTTATTGATGCGCGTCGCCATGAGCGTGAACACGCCAAAGGACGGGTGTGTCCCGCAACGGGCAGAATTCGTGCTAAATTTTAAAGAATGATCGTTTAAGAGAGGGCCGGAGGGGGAGGGGCCTTGTTGGAATGGGCAAAAGACAAAATGAACACAGGTAAAAAAGGTTGGTCGTCGGGGACCGTCGCAGAAACCACTGAATAGATTTCCATGGCATCCGGCTGCTGTACTGCAATGACGGGAGGAGCATCGGCTTTGATTTTGCTGACAGCACCGGGCAGAGAACTTTTAACCTTACAGATGGAGCAGGTGGTCCATTGCATGGAAATATCGTGATGATGCCAGACAAGCGCCAGAGAGGCGACTAAGAAGCAAATTGATAAAGCTAAAAGCGTTCCTTTTCGGTAAGAATGATGCATGGTTTTATTTTTTCTGCGTGATCGTATCATTTTCGATGGCGCTGTCTATCACTCCCTTGAAGATCCTGTCAAGGTGTTTCTGCAAACACCCAAAATGGTCCACCTGTGAAATCTATTGAAATATTGGAAAGTTAAGTGAAACCGTGGTGCCTTTGCCCGGCGTGCTTTCGATTTCCATCTCGCCCGCATGGGCTTTCATCAGATGCTTGACGATGGATAACCCCAGGCCGGTTCCGCCCATGTCCCGGGATCGCATTTTATCGACGCGATAAAACCGCTCACCCAGCCTGGGAATCTCGCTCTTTGGGATTCCCGGACCGGTGTCGGTTATCCTTACCGTCATGAAATCTTTCTTCTCTTCCGACGCCCGGATGAGAATCTGGCCCCCCTCCGGCGTGAATTTCACGGCATTATCCAGAACATTCAACAGGACCTGGACGGCCTTATCCCGGTCGGCATGGATCAGCGGCAATGCCGGGGAGAGATCCGTCCCGATCGACACATTTTTCACAAAAGCCTTCGCCGTAATTAACATCAATGCCCTTTCCAGAATATCTGCGATGTCCAGTCCCTCCAGATCCAACTTTGTTTCTCCGAGCTCAACATCGGAAAGGACAAGCAGATCGTCCACCAGCCGGTTCAGTCGCCGGGCGTTTTCCCGGATTGTCTTCAGGAATTTCTTGGCCGTTGCCGGATCTTCGATGGCCCCCTGCTCGAGGGTTTCCACAAAGCCGATGATGGCCGTCAGCGGGGTTTTGATTTCGTGGGTGACGTTGGCCACAAAATCAACCCGCGTTCTTTCAAGTTTTTTCAAGCGCGTCACATCATGAAAGACCATCATGGTTTTCGGTTCTTCTCCGGGCAGACTCTTGACGGCGGAGATCCGAACATCCAGAATCAAGGGTTTATCGTCGCCCAGGGTGATTTCCTGCAAAACCGGCTGTCCCTCCTGCCGGAAGCGATTCAGGACATTCTGCAATTCAATGTTCCGGAAGGTCTCCAGGGGTGTTTTCCCCACGATATCAGCATATTCATGGCCAATCATTTCCGTCATGCCTTTGTTGAGACCCTCGATCCGATTTTGGCTGTCCAGAACCATGATCCCCTCGGCCATACTGGCAAAGGCAGCGCGGAGTTTCCATTTTTCATCGTTGGCGACCCGGATTTTCTCCTGAAGCTCGGCCACCATCTCATTAATATTTTTGGAGAGTTGTCCAATCTCATCTCGGGAGTCAATCATTAACATCCCGGAAACATCCCCTTTGCGGATTTTATCGGTAAAGATCTCAAGTTCCTGAATGGGAGATATCACTTTCATGGAAAATACAAAGGCAATAACCATTGATAAAATGATAATGAAAAGCAGGACCTGAAAGATGGAAAACCGGAGCTCATTGACGGATCGGGCGACCTCCAGCAGCGGCCGGGAAAGGCGGAGGTACCCCTTGAGTTGTGCCCCGTCATAGAGCGGCAGCGCGACGTAAAGCGTGTCTGTCTTCAGGGTACGACTGAGACGGGTGGCGGTGCCCTTCCCCTTGACACGGGCCTCCTGAATTTCGGGACGGTTCAGGTGGCTATCGGTATCTTTCGCCTGGCCGTCGGAATCCAACGTGACCCGCCCTCTGGCATCGATCAGCGTTATGCGTGCACGGGATCGTTCCGCCAAGGCCTGAGACAGATTTTCAATTGCCTTCTCCGGCATCAGCGCAATGATCTGCGCCTCAGACATCAGGTCATTTTCAATCCACTGGGTCAAACCGGTTTTAAGTTCCCTTTCTATGAAAAAACCGGCCACGGCCAGAGACAGTACGGCGATGACCAGATAAGTGCCGAACAGTTTGTAAAAAAGACGTGTTTTCATTACGGCTCCGTAAAAAGTCCATATGCGGTGTTGCGCTTCATCTGACCTCGTTGCGGCGTACATCACAGCACGCCTCACTCCTCTTGATTCGCGCGCCTTGCCTCTGGAGCTTTTTTCGAAGCCGCCCCAGGTGCAGGGTTTTTTCACTCATTCCTTTGGCCCGCAAACGGGCTGATGCCTGACGCTCTGTCCTGTCACCATGTAAACCACCATGTCGGCAATGCCGGCGGCGTGATCGGAAATCCTTTCCAGACTTTTTGAGATCTGCATGATGTACAGCGACGCATGAATCTTCCGGGGGTCTTCCAGCATAAAGGTGAGCAGTTCCCGGAAAATCTGTTCATTGAGCTGATCGATGGCGTCATCCTCTTCACGGACTTTTTTCGCCAGTTCTACATTCTCATGCACCAGGGCGTCCAGACTTTCCCTGATCATCGTCCGGGCAATCTCCGCCATCCGGGGAAGATCGATATAGGGTTTGATCTGGGGCACCTCGTTGAGAATGATCACTTTTTCCGCAATGTTGCCCGCCATATCCCCGATACGCTCGAGATGGCCGTTGATCTTAATCGCCGTCGTGATGAAGCGCAGATCCCGGGCGGCGGGCTGCCTCAAGGCCAGCAGGCGAATGCATTTTTCCTCGATTTCCACATCGATCCGGTCAATCTGATCATCTTCACAGATGACCTGGCGCGCCAGATCGGAGTCCCGCTCCAGCAGAGCTTTCACGCTCCGCTCAATGGCCCGTTCTGTCAGGGCGCCGAGATAAAGCAGTCCCTCCTTGATTTCCTGAAGCTCCCGCTCGTACTCTCTGCTGGTATGCCTTTTTTCTTCCATTTTTCATCCCTCTGACCTTACGCTTGTCTGTCCACACCGGGCACGGCAAAATCAACCAAACCGCCCCGTAATATAATCTTCCGTCTGCTTGACAGCCGGGTTCGTAAAAATTTTTTCCGTATTGTTAAACTCGATCAGCTTTCCGATATAAAAGAATCCCGTATATTCCGAAACACGCGCCGCCTGCTGCATGTTATGCGTCACAATGATGATCGTATACAGCCGCTTCAGTTCGTCGATGAGTTCTTCAATCTTCGCGGTAGAGATGGGATCGAGCGCCGACGTTGGTTCGTCCATAAGCAGGATATCCGGCTTCATGGCCAGCGCCCGGGCAATGCAGAGCCGCTGCTGCTGGCCGCCGGACAGAGTCATGGCGGACCGGGAGAGGATATCTTTCACCTCGTCCCAAAGAACGGCCTGCCTCAGGCTTTGTTCGGCAAGGGTTTCCAACTCGGCCTTATTGGTAATCCCCGACAGTTTCGGCGCGTAGGTGACGTTGTTGAATATGGATTTCGGAAAGGGGTTGGGTTTTTGGAAAACCATGCCGATCCGTCGCCGAATCTCGACCGGGTCCACGTCCGGAGCGTAAATATTCCGCCCTTCAAAGAGGATCTCTCCTTCCACGCGGGTGCCGTCAATCAGGTCATTCATCCGGTTGAGCAACCGCAGCAGGGTCGATTTTCCGCAACCGGATGGCCCGATGAGGGCGGTGACGCGGTTCTGTTCAAAATCCATGGTGACGTCAGTTAACGCCCGGAACGAACCGTAATAAAAATCAACATTTCTAGTTTTTATTATCACGTTATTTTCCACGATTACCACCTTTTTCTTCTTCTCATGGAACTTCTGATCACAATCGCGATCAGATCGATGCCCAGGACCAGGGCAATCAGAACCAGCGCTGTTCCGTACTGGAGCGGCCGCGTCATTTCGATGTTTGTACCGGCTGTGGCCAGGACGTAGATATGATAGGGAAGGGCCATGACTTCGTCAAAGATTGATTTTGGGAGGGCCGCCGTGAAAAAGGCTGCGGCCGTAAACATGATGGGCGCCGTTTCCCCCGCAGCGCGGCCGACGCCAAGAATGGCGCCGGTCAGGATGCCGGGCAGCGCGGAAGGCAGGACAATCCTGGAAATGGTTTGCCACTTGGAGACGCCCAGTGCCAGGGAAGCTTCCCGAAATGTCTGCGGCACCGCCTTCAATGCTTCCTCCGAGGCCCCTATGATGGTGGGCAGAATCAAAATCCCCAGCGTCAGAGACCCGGCGAGGATGCTGGATCCGAATTTCAGAAAAACAACAAAAAAACCGAGACCGAAGAGGCCGAAGACCACCGAAGGAACGCCGGCCAGGCAATTCACGCCGATTCGGATGATGCGAACCCAGCGTCCCTGTTTTGCATATTCCGTCAGGTAGATGGCCGACACGATCCCCAGGGGCAGGGCAACGGCAATCGCCCCAACGGTCAGATACAAAGTGCCGACAATGGCCGGCATGATCCCGCCTGCAGTCATGGAATCTGTGGGCGACAAAGTCAAAAAGTCCCAGGTGATGGCCCGGAAGCCGTGAAAAAAAATGTAGGCAAGGATCCCAAACAGGGCAAGACTGATGATTAATGCCGACAGCCGCACCACGCCGAAGAATATCTTCTGCTTTAAGTATCGCCACCGCATGGTCGATTGCGCCATCATTACAGGGTACCCGATCCCACTTCCTTGAATTTATTCGAAATGTAATCCGCGATCAGATTAAAGGCCAGCGTGACGAAGAACAGGATGATGCCGGTGGCAAACAGAGCATGATAATGGCCGCTCCGGAACGGTGCTTCGCCCATCTCTGCTGCAATACTCGCCGGCATGGGCCGGACGGAATCAAAGATACTATGCGGAATCGCCGCAGCGCCCCCGGCGACCATCAGCACCACCATCGTTTCACCAATGGCTCTCGCCATCCCCAGGATGACCGCCGTGGAAATCCCGGAGAGTGCGGCCGGAATAATGACTTTGATAATGGTTTCAAATTTCGTTGCCCCCAGGGCATAGGAGGCCTCCTTGAATTCCCGGGGAACGGCATAGATGGCATCTTCCGAGATGCTCGATATGGTCGGAACGGCCATAATCGCCAGCATGACCGATGCATTGACAATGTTCAATCCCGTCGGCAGATCAAAGGTTTCCTGCATCCAGGGTGCAATAATGACCATACCGAAAAAACCGAGGACGACGGAGGGAAGCCCTGCCAAAAGTTCGATCACGGCTTTGAGGACCTCCTTGATCGATGCCGGAGCAATTTCGGAAATATAAATCGCCGACAGAACACCCAGGGGCACCGCAATCAGGCAGGCAAACAGGGTGACCGCCAGAGAACCGACAATCAGCGCCCCGATCCCGTACTCCGGGGGGTCATAGGTGGGATACCAGGTGGTGCCGAAGATAAATTTGGACAACGAGACCTGCTGAAAAAGGGGGATGCCTTCCTGAAACAGAAAAAATACGATAAGGCCCAGGATGAGCACTGAAAGGAATGAAAGAAATGCAAATATATTTTTTATGATGATTTCACGGAAATGCCTTGTCACAGGTCGCCTTTCAGACTTTACGATAGAATTATTG
>JAPLJM010000282.1 GCA_026388595.1 Deltaproteobacteria bacterium | reverse complement strand
CATTGCACCGAGAAATTGTCCGAGAATAATGATCACAAGGTTGGCAATGACCGGCATGAAGCTAAAACTCACAGCCGGGGAATGGGCTTCTGGGGATTCCTTGTACGCCTGATGGACGATCTCAAAACCAATGAAGATGAAAATAGGGGCCAGCACCGCCCGGGGGATGAGACCTACGATCAGTGAAAGCAGCCCCATAATGGAACCGATGCCAATGACCAGTCCTGTTAAAAGTGTGTACCAGAAGGTGGCGCCCATCTTCTTATACGCAGGGTGCCCGATATAGGGCGTGGTTTGCGCCACACCGCCGAAGAAGGCGGCAATCAATGATGTGAACGCCTCGGTCAGCAAAATATCCCTTGTTCTATATTCATCACCGGCCAGACGGGCGCTCTCGGTATTGTTGATTCCACCGATGATGGTCATGATGCCAAAGGGGATCGCGATGGGCAGGTATTGGATGCTTTTGGGGAGGGCCTTAAGGAAGTCTATAGAAAAGACCGGGAGACACAGGGCCAACTCAAAGGACGGCGGGGTGAAATCCGGGATATATCCACCATATCCCATGGCAAAATGGATTGCCGTGCCTAAAAGCACCGCAACCAGCACGCCGGGCATGCGACCGGGAATGCGCATCCTGCCTATGAGGACGGCAAAGATAATGCCCAAGGCCACCATACCCACAACGACCTCATTGAAAATCTCGATCAGCGGTAAAAAACCGAGCAGCATGAGGCCTACGCCGGCAAGCGACCCCAGGAGACCGGCCGTGGGAATGATGCGCTGCACCCATCCTCCGAAAAAAGAAGTGAAAACCTTGACCATGCCGATCATGAAGAGGGTGTTCATCCCGATTTGCCAGGTGAGTTCTGCGTCGTGTGTTGCCATGTAGGCGGGCCCAAGCACGGCATAGACCAGACCAATGGTCGAAGGGGTATCGAGCCCCAGAGGCATGGCGGTGACGTCCTGCCGGCCCGTTTTCCTGCGCAGGCGAATGGCCAGATAGGTATATATGAGATCACCGAAAAAGACCCCGATGGCTGTACCCGGGATCATGCGTGTCAGGATGAGGTTTGCAGGAAAATTAAAAGTAAAGATGAGGATGCTGCTCATAAACACAAGCACCCCGAGGTTATCGAGAAAAAGGGCCAGAAAGGCGGTCGTTTCACCCCAAAACCTGTTTTGATTGGACATGGTATTTCCGTTCATCATTGTGCCACACCACATCAAGGTTCAGTCTTTTGATATTAGCGGTTATTTCTCTGTATCACAGGAGAACGTAAGAGACAGCGCCGATACTGGCCCATAGCAGAGCGGCGATCGTCAGAAGAATGCAGGCAGCGCCCAGAACCCGATGCATCATCGTCTCCCGGCGCCGCTCCTGATAACCCAGCAGGAAGCCCATTGTTGATTCCGGGTATCAGCAAGCCGAAGATGACCAGCCCCACGATCCAGCCCATGGCCTGCTTATAGATAGCCTGCCCGTAGAAGCCACCCCGGCTTTTGCCATAGTAAATGATGGCGCCGATGAGCCCGCAGATGCTGGCCGAAGCGCCGATGGTGAAGGGGATGCCGGCCAGCAGTGACAGGTAAAACCCCGCGGCACCGGTCAAAATGTAAATCACCATAAAGCGGTTGGCCCCGAATTCCTGGACCACGAAAGGTCCCAACTGGAAGAGCGCGGCCATGTTGAAGAAGATATGCAGGATTCCCCCATGAAGGAAGGAGGCTGAGATGAGCGTCCACCAGCGGCCGTACTGATCGATGGGGATCGCCCCGGTTGCGCCCAGGAGAAAAAGGCTCCTGTCTGACGGCGCCAGCAGGCCCATCGGGTTGGCGGTAAAACCCAGTGCCGACGGGTTCAGAAAAAGCGAGAAGAGAAAAAAAACGACATTGGTATAAATGATGGCCCTGACGACGTCCAGTGCCTCCGGGGAAAACCGTCTCAGAAACGCCAGCCGCCGAAAGGCCCCCGGCCGGCTCATGTGGCAATAGGGACAGGCCGGCTCATCAATGCTGATCAGCCGCCGGCAGCTCGGGCAGAGCATGGAATTTTTTTCGCCGCTTGCCATGACTTCACCTTAAAATAATGTTCCTGCATTAAATCGGCAACACATTGAAACGTTACGGCATCGTTAAAAAAAATATTTCATCATCACCGGGATCGCCACAAAGGTTCCGATGGATGTGGTCAGGTTCACAAAAGCCACCAGAATCAGCAACCGGGTAATCTTGTTTCTGAAAAACCCTCTGACCGTGGTAATGTCGTCCTTCAGGGCCAAAAAATCCTTCACCTGCGGCTTCCGGAAAGACGCCTCTACGAGACCGGCCACCCATCCCGTCGCAATCAGGGGATGCAGTGTTGCGATGGGCGCCGAGAGGGCCGAGGCCAGGATTGTGAGGGG
>JAPLJM010000098.1 GCA_026388595.1 Deltaproteobacteria bacterium | reverse complement strand
GGTTCAGCCTTGCAGGAGCTTTGATTCTTTGCTTAACCGCTGAACGCTCCTGCCTGGGCTCGACGCTTGCTCAGGAGTTATCAGCCCGTCGGGGGCGGTTCTCAGGTGAACTCCATCACCCATGTTTAAATAATTTTTTCTAGGACCTTTTATAATAGAGACCGTGGATCGTTGTCAAGGAAAATGCAGATGGTGTAAATAAGTAATAATAAGTAGCTTTTAGTAAATATTCTCTTGAGAAATATTTGCTGGTCCTGTATAGAAGCCCCTGGAAATCAAGGAGGCGCTGATATGTCCGTCGAGTTGATGAATACAAAAGAAGTGGCCAGCTACCTGGACATCCACGAGAAGCAGGTTTACGCCCTGATCAAGTCGGGCCGGATCCCTGCCACACGGGCCACGGGGAAGTGGATCTTCCCGAAAAAGATCATCGATGAGTGGATAGAAAGCCAGGCCGGGGCGGGACTCCATGAGGCCAGGCAAAAGGGCGCCCGGATTGAAGGGGCGCTGCTGGCGGCGGGGAGCAACGACCCCATCCTCGATATGCTGCTGACGACCCTGAAGTCTTCCCATCCCGATTTCTATATCTTTACGGCCAGCACGGGAAGCACGGATGGTCTGAAGGCTTTGGGCCGTGGATACACGGACGTTGCCTGGTCCCATCTCCTCGATCCTGCCAGCGGCCTGTATAATACACCGGCGGTCTTGTCCCCTTACCTCGAACAGCTTAAAGGCGTGGCGGTTCACCTTTTCAATCGGGAGCTTGGTTTACTGGTCCTGAAGGGAAATCCTTTGCACATCCTTGGATTCGATGACGTCATCGGTCGGAAGCCCCGCATTGTGAACCGCCAGTCCGGCGCCGGCACCCGCATTCTGCTGGATCACTACCTGCAAAAAGCCGGCCTGGCAGCGGAAGTCCTGCCCGGTTATGACCTGGAGGTCTTTACCCACATGGAAGTGGGGCTCGCCATCCTTTCCGGAGAAGCGGATACGGGCATCGCCTCTGCCGCCGTGGCCAGACTCCTGGGGCTTGACTTTATCCCCCTGACCACGGAGAGCTTCGACATGATCCTTGCTCAGGCCACCTTTTTTGTCAAAGGGGTGCAGGCTTTTCTCGAGGGACTGCAAAGTGAGATATTCCAGAAAAAGGTGGATAAACTCGGTGGTTACGACTTTAAACATGCAGGCCGGGTCTTGCACGCCGTCTGTTGAGCATGGAGAGACGTCATGAAAAAAAGGAATCCGTTATTGCACCGCCCTTGTCCCATCGCTGTCGCTGACGGTGGGCGGGATCAATCCCTGCTGTGCCGGGAAGAAAGAAGAATCCCCGGGTAAATAAACGATGGACTTGATTGTTGAAGGCATTGTCAAGGCCTTCTCCCTTTTAATCAGCCTGGACCCGGAAGTTTTGGGCATCACCTGCCTGTCCCTGGCGGTTTCCGGGGCGGCCACCCTGATCAGCCTGTTTGCCGGCATGTCTGTCGGCACGGTCGTCGCGCTGATCGACTTTCCGGGCAAGCGGATCGTGATCAGCCTCATCAACACGGGCATGGGGCTGCCGCCCGTCGTCGTGGGGCTTTTCGTATCGATTTTTCTCTGGCGGAACGGTCCCTTCGGTTTCCTGGAAATCCTCTACACACCCACGGCCATTGTCATTGCCCAGGCGATAATCGCCACGCCCATTGTCATGGGCATTACCCTGGCGGCCATCCAGCACCTGCCGAGGAATCTGCGCCTCCAGATCCTGGCTCTGGGGGCGACGCGCCTGCAGATGGTCTGGATGCTCATGAAAGAAGCCCGATTGCCGCTTTTGGCCGCCGTCATGGCGGGCTTCGGCGGTGTCATCTCTGAAGTGGGCGCCTCCATCATGGTCGGCGGCAACATCAAGGGCTACACCCGCGTTCTGACGACCGCCACGGTCATGGAAACGGGCAAGGGCAATTTCGATGTCGCCATCGCTCTGGGGATAATCCTGCTCCTTTTGGCTTTCATGATCAACGCCATCTTGACCCAGATCCAGCAGCGACAGAGGCCGCGATGAACACGACCGTTCCTATTCTGGATATCAGGGACCTCCAGGTCAAAAGGGGAGGCGTCGGCGTCCTGGACATCCCGGCGCTGGACATCCGGGAAGGAGAGGTCCTTTCGCTCATCGGCCCGAACGGGGCGGGAAAATCCAGCCTGCTCCTCGTTCTTGCCTGCCTTCTGCCCCGGCGTCAGGGAACGCTGCACTTCAGGGGAGCAACCGTTGCTTCCGGCAACAGCGCCCTCGCGTACCGGCGGAAAACCGCCATGGTCTTTCAGGAACCCCTCCTCTTCGACGCGACCGTCCGCGACAATGTGGCTGCCGGCCTGAAACTTCGCAACCTGAGCCATGCCGATATACTTAAAATCGTTCCGGCGTGCCTGGAGCGTTTCGGAATCGGACATCTGTCGGGTCGCCATGCCCGGAAGCTGTCCGGGGGGGAGGCCCAGCGCACAAGTCTGGCCCGGGCCTTTGCCATCCAGCCGGAGATCATCTTCCTGGATGAGCCCTTTTCCTCCCTCGATCCACCCACCCGGGACGGCCTGATCGACGACCTCCAGCGGATTCTTCGAGAAACCGGAACGACGGCGGTCATGGCAACCCATGACCGCAACGAAGCATTGCGCCTGTCCGATCGGGTTGCTGTTATGAGAGAGGGCGGAATCGTCCAGATCGGCGCCCCTGAAGCGATCATGAACCAACCCCGGGATGAATTTGTCGCTTCTTTCGTCGGGGTGGAAACCATTCTCAGCGGTGAGATTGTCAAGGCAGGCTCCGGGACAGTCATCGTTCACGTTCCAGGCGGGGATATTGAAGCGGTGGGCGCCATGAAAACCGGGGACAGGGTTGTCTGCTGCATCCGTCCGGAGCAGGTGACGCTCTCCACGGGTGCATCTCAGGAGGGTGTCAGCGCCAGGAATAACTTTGAGGGGAAAATCGTCAGAATCGCGCCGATGGGTCTGTTCTGCAAGGTCAGTCTGGACTGCGGCTTTTTTCTCACCGCCTATGTGACGGTCCCCTCCGTGGAAAACCTGACCCTTCAGGAGGGCCAATCCATCTTCGCCTCGTTCAAGGCCACTGCCGTGCACCTGATCCGGAAGTAATTCCCATTCTAAGTCAAAGCGCTATCTGCTTGCATGCCAAGGCACGATGACGATGGCTATTCCTCCCTTCAGGCCGGGCATACG
Organism: Deltaproteobacteria bacterium; assembly: GCA_026388595.1. Taxonomy (GTDB): domain Bacteria; phylum Desulfobacterota; class Syntrophia; order Syntrophales; family Fen-1087; genus JAPLJM01. The sequence goes on along the minus strand of JAPLJM010000098.1, from coordinate 3,137 downwards.
AATACCTTGTTGTCTTGATAAGCGTTATTTTGGCACCCTGAAATCTTGTACATAGAACCCAAGTTCAGGATCAAAGGCGGGTGTGCCTATAAATTGGCAACCTACGATGTTCTCTTTTATCCTGCGAACCACGGCTTCCCGCTCAATCTTGGTGCGCTTCGGGTTATCCAATCGGAAGACCAGTTGTATGTGTTCGCCTAGATGAAGGGCATGTCTGTCGGGTGCGAGCAAACAGCAACCATTGAGCGTAAGATCGGAGACCGTCCCATTCTGGAAAACATCGGGAGACGTTTTCTTCCAATAGATGCCCGACAGAGAGGTTTTCTTCCGGAAATCCTTTCTGTGTTCGACGATGAGTTCATAGCTTTTTCCACAGGGACAGTTTATCTGTACTGATTTATGAATCGGGAACGATTTCCCTGGTTCTAAGGTACTGGCATTGCAGAAAGGACAAAGCAGATAGATCATGCCCTGTGCATCGGGGAATACGGTTTTTGCAGTCATTTTTCACGCCCTCGTAAAAAAAAGTCTATACTACCATAAACGCTTGAAATAAGAGAAGCAACGCCCCGCTTCGTTCTCCAATCCGGAACGAAGCCATCCACGGTGGTTCTGCGGCCCGCCCCATCACACCAGGAAATCCGCGGGCTGGATGCCACAGGCCGAGGGGTGGAGGCTTTTGGCGATGTTCCTCCGGAAGATGCCCGTCTGCGGGTCGCGCTCCGAGAGATTCACCGCCATCCCCTTCCGGTACGTCCCATTTCCGGCCTCTTTCAGGAGGACCAACCGGGGCCGTCCCACCTCGCCGTCCTCTGCAGCCCCCGCCACCAGGCCCATCTCCCCCGTATCCAGCAGCAGGAGGGTTCCGACAGGATAGACCCCGAGCATCTGGATGAAGACCTTCAGGAGGAGGGGGTCGAAGTCCGTCCCCGCCCCTTCCTGCATCATGGCCAGGACCCGGTCGGGGCTGAAGGCGACCGGCCGGTAGATCCGCGGCGAGGTCATCGCGTCGAAGATGTCCGTGATGGTCAGGATCCGCCCGAAGAGGCTGATGGGCTTCTTCCGGTTGGTCTGGGGATAACCGGAGAGGTCGTACTTCAGGTGGTGCTCGAAGGGTGGCAAAAGGATCTTGGCCTTGAGATCCCGGGTGGCGTTGAGCTTCACGATCTGGCGGACGCTGTTGATCGAATGCTCCTTGATGTGCTCGTACTCGTCGTCCGTCAACTTGCCCGGCTTGATGATCAGGTCATGAGGCACCTCCACCTTTCCGATGTCGTGGAACAGCCCGCAGATGCCGAGCCGCTCCAGGGAGATCCGGGAGAGGCCGATCCTCTTCCCCATGCACATCGAAAGAATCGCCACGTTGACGGAGTGCGTGTAGGTGTAGTCGTCGTAGTCGCGGATCGTGCTCATGCCGAAGAGGACCGAGTCGTCCTCGCTCAGGAGGTCGACCATGTTCTGGATCATCCGCTTCGCCTTGTGGACCCCCGCCCGCTGCTGGGAGGTCAGCTTCCCGGCCACCTCCTGGATCGAGGTCAGGGCGTGCGAGTAAGCGCTGCGCGCCATCTCCCCCCGTTCCGAGGGTTGCGGCGCGGGGTCCGGGTCCGCTTCGAGGACGATCTCAATCCAGGGACAGTCTTCCTCCCGAAGCTGTTCCTGCAGCCAGATTAAGGGCTGCTCCTGGCGCTCCGCCTGGTTGAGCAGGCGGGCGAAAGCCACAATCTGCCCGGGGGACGCCTCCCGGACGGATTGGTGAAACCGGAGGCCCGGGAGGGATCGCTGCTGGAAATAGTTCAGCATCTCCTGGATAAAAGTCTGGTTTTCCGCGCGGGAGACGAGTTTTTCCTCCTGCAGGTAAAACTGACCGCGGGAGACCTGCAGGGTCAGGGTCTCCTCCTCTCCCGAAGAACGGACGCCCCCCACAAACTCTTTCACGCAATCGAGCAGCATGGGGTGGTCGGACTGGTGGATTTTGACCGTCTGGAGCAGACGGAACAGGGTCCGGAAGAAGTTCTCCCCGGCCAAGGTCTTTTCTTTTCTCGAATCGGCACTCAACGGCGCCCCCCCCTTCTTCGCTTCCGCTCCTCTTCTTCGACAGCGCGCCGGTACGACGACCGTACGCCGGAAAAGAGACTCCGGGAAGCCCTCTCCAGCGCCGTCTTAACATCCGCTTCGTCCGGCATTCCCAGCAGGGCCAGGGCCGCACCCTGCCTCTGGAGGGTGTCACCGATTCCCAGAAACGCTTTCCAGTCCTGTTTCAGGAGGGAGTCCCGGAGGAAGGGGAGGGAACGGGGCGAGCCGCACCTGCCCAGCGCCCGGTAGCAGGCCAGGATGTGCTGCCGGTCTTTAATGTGAACCCGGCCCTTTTCGAGGTAATTCAGGAGGAGCTCTTCGGCGAGCGGATTCCTCTTCATTCCCAGATGGCCAAGGATCAGGCCGCGGACGGACGGTTGTGGATCTCCGATCAGAGGAAAGAGCCGCCGGAGATTCTCCTGATCCATCGAGAAGAGGGCTTGGATCGCGTCCCTGCGAACCGGATCCGAGGGGTGGCGGGTCAGCCCGAACAAAAGCTCGGCAACGGCCTGGCCTTCCATCTCCCGGAGCAGGGGGATGAGCTTCCGGATCAGAGGCTCCTCCGCTCCGTCCAGCAGGCGCAACAGGGGCTGCTGGTCCCGCCCGGCATGGACCGTGATGATTTCCCGCAGTAATCTTTCGACGGCGGGGAGGCCCGTCTTCGCCAGCATGGGGCCGAGTGTGAGGACCACGTCCGCCGGGAAGCGGAGCAGGGCCTGGCGGAGAGCCTCCCGGCGGCCGTCCTCCATGACGCTGAACTCTGGCCAAGCCTGTTCGAGGGTACCCAGCACCTCCGGATCAGAGATCTTCCGCCGGAAATCATCGAGCAGCGGCAGGGTCCAGGTTTCCTCCGGCGGGATCTCCGCCTGCAGGGCATCGAGGGTCTCCAGAAATTTCAGGACAAAGAAATACTCGCCCTGGACGAGGGCATAACTGAACTCTTCGACCAGGAAATCGAGGATGATGGAAAAGTTCTTCGGATCCCTCTGCTCCCGGAGGATGATTGTCAGGACCTCCAGGGAGTCTTCCGTAGAGTCCCGCGTCTCCTCATCGAGGACCATCTC
>JAPLJM010000172.1 GCA_026388595.1 Deltaproteobacteria bacterium | reverse complement strand
AATTTTTTCATTGACAATTGGATTTAAGACGGTCGATAGTGCACACAGAAATCTATGAATGGAATTCCCATGATCGACAACATTGTGGCAGTCTTTAACAGCCTCCGGATCCAGGACATCTTTGATATCCTGATCATCTGGATCATGACATCGGTCCTTTTGATCTGGTTCAAGGAGCGGGCGTCCCGCTTTGTTTTTATCGGGATCGGCCTGTTGGGAATCATCTATCTCACAGCACGGTTTTTCCAGCTCTACCTGACGACGGTCGTCCTGCAGGGCTTCTTTGCCATTCTTCTTTTCGTCCTGGTCGTCATTTTCCAGGAAGACCTCCGGCGATTCTTTGAACGGCTGGCCATGTGGGGCCGGTTCCCGCAGAAATTCTTTGAGGAGCAGCCTGTTCATCAAGACGCTGAGACCATTGCCCAGACCGTCTCCAATCTGGCCCGGAAACACATCGGCGCCCTGATCGTCATCAAAGGGGGGGAGCCCCTGGACCGGCATCTCAACGGCGGCACCCTGTTGAATGGTATCCTGAGCCAGCCCCTGCTGGAGAGCATTTTCGACCCCCATTCCATCGGCCATGACGGCGCCGTGGTCATCGAAGGCAACCGGGTGGTGCAGTTCGGCTGCCATCTGCCGCTTTCCATAAACGCCGGCCGTTTCGGCTCGCTGGGACTAAGGCATACAGCGGGGCTGGGGCTGTCCGAACGCTGCGACGCCCTGAGCATTGTGGTTTCCGAGGAAAGGGGAACCATCAGTATCGCCCTGAAAGAGCAGCTCCGCGAACTCGCCAATGCCGCCGCCCTCCGGGTCGAGCTCGAATCCTACTACGCCCAGACAGCCCCAAAACCGGAGACCCGACCGGTCGTCCGCTGGCTCAAGGAAAACTCACGGGAAAAGATCATCGCCCTGGCGCTTGCCTGCATTCTCTGGATCACCTTCGGCTATCAGAAGGAGTCGGTACGGCGGGATTTTACCGTTCCCGTCGAATATGTGAACATTTCACCGGAATGGGTCATTGAAGAGCCGAAGATCACCGAAGTCAAGATCGTGCTCATGGGCCCACCGCAGGCCTTTCAACTGCTGGATCCGGACACGCTGAAGGTCTCTCTGGATCTGTCTCAGATCCGGGAAGGCTGGCGCGAGATCGCCTTGTCGAAGGATATGGTCAAAATACCCTCCAATCTCACCGTGGTGGGAATCAGTCCCGCACAGATCGGAATGACCGCATCCCGGATGATTCAGGCCTCCCTGCCCATCCAGGTGATCACGGAGGGCCGCCCGCCGCCAGGCCTGTCGGTGCAGAAAATCAGTGCGGCGCCCCCTGCCGTCAAGGTTTTGATTCCAAGCAAACTATCTCAGAACGGCATCCGGATCAAAACGGAAGCGATTGATTTGAAGAAAGTAGCATCCTCAACCACCTTGGGAGTCCGTCTGATTTTTCCCTCGGACATCCAATTCGCCGGAGGAAAGCCGCCCACGGTCAAGGTCACGATTAAGCTGAAGAAATCGAGCCGCCCGGGCAGCAGGTCGTAATATGAAAAGTCTGAAGAAAGGCGCATCGGATAAAAGAACATGCCCAAACGATTAAAATCCAGAGCGAAAAAGGCGGGGTTGCCGCCGGGTTCCCTCGTCCATATCGGCGAGAGATTGAGCGAGACAACGAAGATCACCCTGCTTGATTATAGCGGTGATCATATTCTGGAAAAAGTCATCCAGCATATTGAAGATCTGCGTGCCTTCAAGGACCAGCCAACCGTTTCCTGGGTCCATGTCGAAGGCATTCATGACACGCGCGTTCTGGAACAACTGGGTGATGTCTTCGGCCTTCAC
>JAPLJM010000229.1 GCA_026388595.1 Deltaproteobacteria bacterium | reverse complement strand
ATTCACGACGGGGAGACGGTTGACCAGATTCTGGAAGGGAAATTAAAATGCATTCAGAAACAAAATGGCTACCGCTTTTCCATCGACGCACTGCTGCTTTCCCATTTCATCCGCTTGAAAGACGGCGATTATGTCCTTGATCTGGGAACGGGCGGCGGTATTGTCCCAATGATTCTGGCAAAGCGATGGACCTGCTGCCGGGTTATCGGTCTGGACATTCAGGATGATTTGATTAATATGGCCCGGCGGAGTGCGGTCTTGAACCAGGTGGCTGACCGTGTCGAGTTTACCCCGGGCGACATCCGGCAGATTAAAACTTTTTTTGATGCCAGTTCCTTTGACGCGGTCACCTTCAACCCCCCGTACCGTCAGATCCATTCCGGTCGCAGGAATCCGAATGTTGAAAAGGCGATTGCACGGCATGAACTAGAAGCGACCCTTCACGACTTTCTCCAGGCAGCGGCCCACGTTCTTAAGACAAAAGGCCGTGTTTTCGTGATTTACCCCGCCTCCCGGGCAGTCAACCTGTTCAGCCGGATGCGGACGCTCCGCCTGGAACCCAAGCGAATGACGCTGGTTCACTCAAATGCGGTTTCTGAGGGACAGTTTGTGCTCGTTGAAGGATTAAAGGGGGGAAATGAAGCGTTGAAGGTTTTGCCTCCTCTTTTTATTTATGAGGACGGGGGTGGTTACACGCAGGCCATGCAGGGGATTTTCAGCGATCTTGCTGCTTTTCCATCATCCGACGCCGGGTGATTTCTTTCGTCATGGCCCTTTTCAGGATATCACGCAATTCTTCATCCGCCACCGTGGCGAGACTTCTTTCTATCATTTTTTTGTCCCGGGATTTCAAGGCAGGCATTTCGCCGGCGATAAAAAACGGATCTTTTTTTTCTGCGGCAGGAGGAGAGATTTCTCCAATGGCAAAGAAAATATCTTTGACCGGATTATTTTGATGCAACAGGTTGAATTTATTTATTATATCCTCTTTCATGAAGTGAAGTGACTGTATCCAGGCAGAGTTCGCAACCTTGACAAAAAGGCAATTCCTTTTTATGGTGTCCGGCTGTGTCTGGGCGGCGATCTTGGGACCGACAGCCTGAACCCAGACGTCCCGGAGATGCCGATCCTCCGTTTTCAAGGGGATATGATGTTTCTTCAGGGTCTTTTGGAGGATATCATCGATCCGCTGAAGTTTGGCTGGTTTAAATCGTCTTCTCATCGTGTCATCTTTTTACCGGTGACTGAAAATGTTTTTTTGCCGGAGGTCAAAATGAATTTACAGGAAATGATCGATAAAGTCAAAATGCATCCGGACTACCCAAAAGTCGGCATGATTCTCTGTCATAACGGGGTGGTGCGGTCCACGTCGCGCGACGGCAGGCCGGTTTCAGAGCTGACGGTGAGGGTGAACCGGCAACAGTTGCAGCTCATTACAGATGATATCCGGCAGCGAGCGGGTATTATTGAGGTTCTGGTGGAAATCCGGGAGGGCAAGCTCTATCCGGGTGAAGATGTCATGTTTGTCGTCGTAGCCGGTGATTTCCGTGAAAATGTCTTTGCCGCACTTATGGATACGGTCAATCGGATTAAAGCGGATGTCACTCGAAAGATAGAAATCTGAATATTAAAAGCTTGTGCAAAAATTGCATTCAGTCGTGGTATTTTTTCTTTTTTTTAGTTATAGGGAGAAAATAAGAACCCATTTATGGAGATGCGGGCAGCATTGACAAACGCTCGGGCGGTTGCAGGATTGGCAGGATATGAACATTCGACAGGGCTGCAGGAGGAAGCAGTGATGCAAAAAATCTGTTTCGCACTTTTTTCCATCATTTTAATGATCTTGATTCAAACGACCTCGGCAGCAGCCTATGAAATGGAGATGGAGCAGCTCTCCAATACGATCGCCAAGCAGATTTCAAAATCCAGCCGGAAACATCTCCAGCGGGTCGCGGTTGTCGATTTTACCGATCTCCAGGGAAATGTGACTGAACTCGGTCGCTTTATTGCTGAGGAGTTGTCTATCAATCTGGCCAGATCGGAAAAACAATTCGAAGTCATCGACCGGACACACCTCAAAAGTCTGCTGGAAGAACACAAGTTCAACCTGTCCGGTCTGGTGGATCCGCAGACGGCCAAGAAAATTGGGAGAATCGCCGGGGTGGACGCCATTGTTACGGGAAAGCTGACCCCCTTTGGAGACAATGTCCGGGTCTCCTGCACCGTGATTTCCACGGCCACGGCGAAGACCCTTGCCGCCGGGAAGACCAGCATCGCCAAGACAAGAACCATTGAGCAACTGCTTGCCGGAAGTGGCGCCAACCAGACGGGGCCTGCGGAACGGGGCCATGAACAGGATCTGGCGGAGCGGCAACGGCGGGCGCTGGATGCGGAACGGGAAAAATTGGATCGGGAAAATGCCGCCCTGGAAAGGCTCAAGGGAGAGCAGAAAAAACTGGATGCCGAGCGCCGGAGGCTGGAGGAAGAGAAACTGAGGCAGGAGCAATCAGCCAAAGACAGTGAGAAACTGGAAAAAATTCAGGAGGAACAGAGAAAGCTTGAAGCCGAGCGGTTGCGCATCGAAGAAGAACGGAAAAAGCTGACTGAATCCGTGAAAAGAACGGCGCCACCCCCAATGAAAAGAGGTTACAAGCCCATCGCCACGCAGGAGTCTGGAGCTTTTATCTTCGATCTGACCGACGTGAAGATATTGGGAGATGAAATTACCGTTTCTGTGGAAGTCACCAATAAATCGGACGGTGTAAAATACATTGCATTTTACGATGAGTCGCACCGCTGGACCAAATCGAGACTCACCGATGACACCGATAAAACCACGGAGGTCACTCAGGTTTTTTTCTGGAAAGGGGATCAGCAAACCACCATGTATGATGTGGGAACACGCGGGATCAGCGTTGATCCAAAATCCGCTGTGACCGCACAGCTCGTCTTCAGAAAGGTCCGGACAGGCATTAAGTCATTGAAATCATTCATATTACACCCGTTTATTTACAATCGTGTTGCCTTTGTCTGGCGCTGGACGGAAGCGGACCTAACATTCGATAACATCCGCCTGATCCGGGGGAAGTAAGTCCGAGAGGTTCTCTTTTTTGTCTGTTTTCAAGCCCCTCGCCAAACGCATCGCGGCAACGGCCTGGATGCGGAACGCCATGAGCAATGGCGATGCCCTGCACATCTTCCGGGAAAAACCGGCCCTGCAGGCTTATGTGGGAATGGGTCTGATTCTGATCAGCTATGTCATCGGCTGGCCCGCTGTGGCAATGCTGGGCCTGCTTGCGTTTTATATCGGGGAACCGCTGACATTGGCCATCGGCGGACCCCTGACCTATGGGTTGTCCCATCTGGTCTTTTTGGCCGGTTTGTACCTTGCCGGAAAACGTTACGCCGTCGCACTGGCGCATTGGGCTGCCAGAAAGGCTCTGGCAAGCCTTTCCGGTAAAGAGGACTGAAATTGAGAGATTTACACATAACCGGTGAAAAAGGGTTCGCAAACGGCGAATCGAATGTTTTTCGCCTTTCCAGTCCTGTAGTTAAACGCTTGTTATTAATCGTTATAAGACAACAACATCCCTGAAGCGAAAAAGATTTTTGAGCGGCGGCGAACCATTTTTCAAGGGTCTCAAATTGACATTGCCGGCGCCGCATGCTACGCTTAAAAAAAAGAACGAGTAAGGAATAACGTTATGGAAGAGCTGATTCAGGAACTGAAAGTCAAAATTATTGAAACCCTGTCCCTTCTGGATACGAGCCCCGAAGACATAGGCACGGAAGCTCCCTTGGTGGGGCCGGAAACCGGCCTTGACTCCATTGATGTCCTGGAGCTGGTCATGATGATTGAAAAGGATTACGGCGTTAAAATCGACAACAAGGAACTGGGGATGAAGGTCTTCGCTTCGGTGAAGGCCCTGGCCGGATACATCCATGAAAAGCGGACAGAGACCATTCATTGATGAGTGTGCGCGTCTTTATCACCGGCGTCGGGATCATCAGCCCTTTGGGCCGTGGACGCCTGGCCACCACAGCCGCGCTCCAACGCGGCGATCGGGGGATTAACCCCCTTCATCTCTTCCCCACCTCCCATACAGAACCACTTCCCGTGGGTGAAATCAGCGACCTGTCTGCTGAAGAACCGCTTCCGCGCACCCATCGCCTCGCCCTTCTGGTTGCTCAGGAAGCCATGGCCGGTGCGGACGAGCCGCCGGATGCCATCGTGCTGGGCGTTGCCACCGGCGGGATGCCCACCACGGAAACGCTTCTGAAGCAAAATATTTTTGACCCACCCCGCTACCGTTATCATACGGCTGGATCGGTCGCTGCCTGCATCGCCAGAGAGGTGGGTTGTAAGGGACCGGTCCTGACGGTTTCTACCGCCTGCTCCTCCGGGTCGGTTGCCCTGGCCATTGCCCTGGAGCTGCTCAAGTGCGGCAAGGCCCGCAGTGTCCTTGCAGGGGGGGCGGATGCGCTCTGCCGGCTGACGTATTATGGCTTTCATGCGCTGCAACTGGTAGACGCAGCCGGCGCCCGTCCCCTTGACCGGAAGCGAAACGGCATGACTGTAGGTGAAGGAGCGGCCATGCTGCTGCTGACAGCGTCAGAAACACCTCCCCGTGGTGCGCTGGGCGAGCTTCTGGGCGCCGGCTTGTCCTGTGACGCCTATCACCCGGCAGCGCCGCATCCCGAAGGGTTGGGGGCGCTCCAGGCCATGCAGAAGGCCCTTGCCGGCGCCGGCATACAGCCGTCGGAGATCGGCTATATCCACCTGCATGGAACGGGGACGGTGGATAATGATCTGGCGGAAGCCAGGGCCTTAAACACTCTTTTTGGTCCACAGATGCCGCCCTTGTCCTCCACGAAGGGCGCCACCGGCCACGCCCTGGGGGCTGCCGGGGCGATGGGGGCCGCCATTGCCGCATGCAGCATCGGCGCAGGGCTCATTCCGGCAAACAGCGGTTGCGATGATCCTGATCCGGAACTGAAATTACAGCCGGTGATGAAACCGCTGCGAAAGAAGATTCAAAGGGTGCTTGTCAACGCCTTCGGATTCGGCGGGAACAATGCCTCTTTGGTGATCGGAGATCCGGAGCTATACAATAAAGGGTTCAATCTCCGCGAAACAAGGCCCTTCTTGATAAACGGCATGGCTTGTCTCACCGGTGCGGGAGATGCAGAAGCAACGATGACCCGTCTTTTTGCCGGTGCACCCGTCAAAGGCATGCTGAATTTTGAGGCCTTGGCAACGCACCTGCCGCAGCGGGCGGTTCGCCGCCTGAAGCGCCTGCCACGCCTGGTTTTAACCCTTGCTGCCGCTGCCTGTGCAGGCAGGGACGATATCGGGCCACCGCAGGCTGTCTTTTTCGGCACCGGCTGGGGACCCCTTTCGGAAGCCTATGATTTTCTGATGAAACTCTTTGAATCCGGGGAACAATTTACCAGCCCCACGGACTTCATCGGCTCCGTCCACAACGCCGCCGCCGGTCAGGCAGCCCTCCAGTTTCAGGCGACGGGACCGAACATCACCTTGTCCGGAGGAGACTACTCTTTCGAACAGGCCCTTATGACCGCAAGCCTGCTCAACCATGAACCGGAAAAACCTTTTCTCCTGATCGCCGCCGACGAGCATCATCCCGTCCTTACGCCGCTGTTTGAACCGGCGGCTGCCCGTGACGGCCTGCCCACGGACGGCGGCGCCGCCTTTTTGGTCTCCCCTGCGACAGGTCAAGGGATGAGCCTCGATTCTCTCTTTTTCGCCCATGCGCATAAGCATCCGCAGGTGATCCCATCGATGATCGGCCAACTGGGGGGTGAAGCGCGTATCAAAAACCGTTATGCCGCCATTTTCGTTGGGATACCGGCTGCCACGGAGCAATCGGGCCGCCGACAGCTGCGTGAATTTTTATTCGTTACCGGATTCAAAGGACCGGTCGTCGATTACCGGCGGTGGACCGGTGAATTTGCTTCCGCATCCGCCGTTGCGGCTTTTCTGGCCGCTCAATGCATTCACCGGGATGAAATCCCTGAGCAAATGCGCGGTCAAGGGATGGTTTCCCTGCATGACCGGGGTATTCTGCTGCTCGGCCTGGGGGAATTCGTCACGGCGGTAGAGGTGATGCCATGAAGGACTCTCCGGATGAAGCAACAGATGTGGTTGTCATCGGTTCGGGAATCGGCGGCCTGACGGCGGCCATCATCCTTTTGAAACTGGGTTGCCGGGTGACTGTCGTCGAAAAGAATCCCTTGCCGGGGGGATTGATGCGCAGTTATATCCGCAGGGGCATTGCCTGTCCTGTTGGCGTCCATTATGTGGGATCCCTGGGCAGCGGCCAGCCCCTCCGCCGGATGTTCGATTATCTTGGCGTGTCCTCCAAGATTTCCCTGGAACACATGGGTGCAAACGGCATCATCGACCGGTATATTTTCAATGATTTTACCTTTGAGCTTCCCGAAGGCATGGACCGTTTTGAGGAGAATCTAAGGCTGGCGTTTCCGCAAGATCAGGAACAGATCACCCTGATCATGAAGAACCTGCGGGATATCGCCGGTCAGATGGATCGGCTGGAGGCTTTGCTTTCTCCGGACCGCGATTTTTTTCTGAATGAAACGTTCTTCGCCCCCCTCGGTGATCTGCTCCGGAAATGGAATTGTTCACCGGGCCTGTACAGTCTTCTGGGCATGACCTGTTCCTGGATCGGCATTCCCATGGAAGAATGCCCTGTCTACTATCACCATATGGCACTGGCATCCTACCTCTTCTCTTCGTGGCGATGCCATGGGACGGAGATGGCGGAGGCCTATGTCAGTCGGACGGAGGAGCTTGGGGGCATCATCATCGCCGGCGATCCTGTGGAAAAAGTTCTGGTACATGCAAAAACGGCTGCCGGTGTTGCCCTGAAATCCGGCCGGCATATCCGGGCATCCACGGTCATCGGCGCCATCCATCCGAAAACGTTACTCCCCCTGCTGCCGGCAGGCGCTGTACGGCCCGCCTACATCGACCGGATTCTCCAACTACAGGATACGCACGGCGTGTTCTGCGCCCACTTTTCCGTAAATGCGGAAGATCATAAGGCAGTGCCCCACAATATCTTTAAAGTAGAAACGGATGAAACGGGCGGCGTCGCCGATGTGGTGTTCTATCAAATCAGAGTTTCCGAGCAGCCGGGCCTCAATCTTTTTTCCATGATCACCTCGATTGAGCCTGAAGATTGGCGATTATGGGAAAATACCCGGACGGGCAACCGGGGCCGGGACTATGTCGAAGCAAAAGAAAAGAAAGCAGCGGCCCTGCTCCGGGGGGCCGCAAAGATTTTTGGACCTTTCAAAAACGTAAAATTTCTGGATGCCTACACCCACCTGACCCTTCGGGATTGGGTCAACACGCCCGGCGGATCGGCCTATGGCGTGCTGCGCTCCACCCGGCAACTGACCCGTACGGCCCTGTTGAACCGCACCAGCATTCAGGGCCTCCATCTGGCCGGCCAGAGTGTATTGGCGCCGGGCGTCTTCGGGACGACGCTGGGATCGTTCCATACGGTCCGGCACATCATCGGCCCCGATCGGTTCGGCAAGGAAGTGCTGCTGTCATGAAAATCCGATTGGGGGAGGAGGGGCACCATGGACTCTGAAGCGCCCCACGTGAGGACGGTTTCAGCAGCGCAGCGGACGGGGGTTGCCGCGATCGCACTGTCTGCGTGCCTGTTTCCCTTTTATACGGCCTGGGCGGCTTTGCCTTTGGCGCTTTTCGTTTTTCTCTGTGCGGCAGCCTCCCTCTCCCCCCCCTCCTCCTTTTTCCTGCCCGTCATCAGCCGCGGCCGTACCGGCAAAAAGACCGTCGCATTGACCTTTGATGACGGACCGGACCCACTGACAACACCGCAGTTGCTCGAAATTCTGGAACAGTATCGCATGAAAGCGACCTTTTTTGTTTCCGGTCAGGAAGCGGAGCGCCATCCGGAGTTGGTCAATGCCATTCTTTCGCGGGGACACCTGATCGGCAATCACTCCTATAGCCACAGCCCTTACCTGATGTTGCGCTCCTATCGGAAGCTTTTCCAGGAGGTCGCCGGCGCCCAGGATATGATTAAGCAATTTGGCATCTTGCCCCTTGCCTTCCGACCGCCCGTCGGCCTGACAAACCCGAAACTGGGGCCGGTCCTGTCGCGACTCGGGATGGTTTGCATAACCTTCAGTTGCCGGGCCTATGACCGCGGAAACCGGCAGATCCGCGGACTGGCCCGGAAAATTCTGAAGAAGGTCCGGCCTGATGACATTATCCTCCTCCACGACGTCCGGCCGTCCAAGATCGGTGACATTCCCCACTGGCTGAACGAGGTGGAGTCCATCTTGTCCGGTTTGACGAAGATGGGCTTTTCCGTCCTGCCGCTCGATGAACTGATCGGAAGGCCTGTCATGACCTCGAAAAAAACATTTTGATTGCTTTATGAATCAATGGTATGGAAAAGGGATTCGTAGAGATGACCGACTGATCTGTTTGGGGACGGCATGACCCTTGAGGCCTGGCATTTAATGATAAATCCCCGAGAGGAACCTCCGGGCACCCTGATTGCAGACTTTCAAATCCGGGAAGATTCACCCTGGTTTGCCGGCCACTTTCCGGAGGAACCCATTCTACCGGGCGTTGCGATCCTCTCCATGGTGACCGAGATGATCGGACATTTTGAAGGGATGCAGCAAAAAAAAATCAGGATCGCGGGATTGAAGCGGGTCCGGTTCAAGCTGCCGGTCAGACCGCAGGATACGGTCACCCTTGCATTGTCCCGTGAAAAGACCAGGCGCGTTTTCACCTATGCGTTTCAGGCGTGGGTCAAAGAAGAACTCGCCTGCACCGGCGTCGTTCTGGCCGAACAGGCCGGCATCGGTTGAAAGGATATTCGTTATCATATCAGGAGGAAATGGAGAAAAGATGTCTGTGAATTTGAATAAAAAGACGCTGATTCGTCGCATTACCGAGATTATCATCTCTGAACTGAAGCTGGAAGATGTCACGCTGGATACGTTTGATCCGGAGCTCGATCTAGTGGATGAACTGGGCATTGACAGCATGGATCTGGCGACCATCGCCCTGGTGCTTCAGGACGAGTATAACATAACCATTGATGAGGACGATTATCCCAAACTGAGGAATGTCAGACTCATTGCCGACTATATTCTGGAAAAGAATTGAAAACAGCCATGAAGACCGCGCAAGCGCCCTTCCCGGCGGCTGAAAGCAGGCCGCCGAAAAAATGGAAATTTTCTGATGTTCTGGCGGAACGGTCCGTTCATGAACGCTGGGAGAAGGTAAGGCAATATTTTTTTCTCCGGGAATCGACCTATGATATGACAAACCGCTGCAACATCCGTTGTGACGGCTGCTATTACTATGAGGGGGAAAAACAATTTGCCCTGGAAAACCGGGACCCCGAGGCCTGGCGGCAGCTGATGCGTGCGGAAAAAACACGGGGCATTACCTATGTTGTGCTGGCAGGCGCCGAGCCCTCCCTGGTTCCTGAACTCCTCCAGGTCTGCTATGAAGAAATGCCGCTCGGCTCAATTGCCTCCAATGGGTTCAAAGGCATTCCCGCATCCGTGGGTTATAAAATCCATATTTCCGTCTGGGGCAACGACGACACAAGCCTGCGCATCCGCAAGGCAAAGCACCTGCTGCTCAAACAGATCGAAAATTACCGGCAGGACCCCCGGGCCGTCTTCGTCTATACCTTTACCCGGGAAAATATCGATGAAGCCCGCGTCGTCGTCGAAACCCTGGCGATGCAGGGCTGCAAGACCACCTTCAACGTCTTTTCGGCACCCGTCGGCTATCGGGGCCCCTTGCGCCATGACCGGGAGTCCCTTTTAAGAACGAGAAAAGTTATGCTGACCCTCCTGTCCGCATTTCCGGAGCAGGTGCTGTTTTCACCCTATAACGCCGTCGCCCACACCCATCCGCTTGGACTGCACGCGCTTTACGCCTGTTCCTATCCGCGCATGAACCCCTCGACCGATCTTGGACTGGGCCGCTCCTTCCGGCAGTATCGTGCAGACCTGACCTGGGACCGGAACATTGCCTGCTGTGTGCCCGATACGGATTGCGAGGATTGCCGTCACTATGCCGCCGGCAGTGCGGTGGTAACCGCCCGATTATTTCGTCATGCTGCAAGTCCGGATACCTTCCGGGCCTGGCTGGATTACATCGAGACCTATCTGGCCGTATGGGTGATGGGCTATGAAAAAGGCGGCCATCTCTGTCCGGAATTGGTGGCGCCGCCGGGCTTCAGCCTGAATAGCGATGGAAGGACATAAAAAGTAAGGGAGAGACCAAACAAAGCGACATGAATACCGTAAGTTCACTTTTGGATAAAGACTGGTACGAGCGCTATAAAAGAATCTCCCGTCTGAATATCCGCAGTTCCATCTATGATGTCACCAACCGCTGCAACCTGCGCTGTAAGGGATGTTTCTTCTTCTCTTCTGACGAACATAAGGCAGCGCCGGAGGAAATGGATGTCCGAAGCTGGGAGGCCTTTGTGGATCGGGAAAAGGC
>JAPLJM010000034.1 GCA_026388595.1 Deltaproteobacteria bacterium | reverse complement strand
AATCATTGCCGTGGTTCCCCAGGAATCTCCCATGATCTTTCCCTTTACGGTGCAAGAGGTGGTTCTCATGGGACGGGCGCCTCATCTGGGAAAATGGCGTTTTGAAGGGGAAAAGGATTTTGCCGTCGTGCATCGGGCCATGGAAATGACGGAAACGCTGTACCTCGCCGGCCGGAGCATGAACCGGCTGAGCGGCGGTGAGCGGCAGCGGGTTCTCATTGCAAGGGCGCTCGCCCAGGAGCCGCAACTGATGCTCCTCGACGAACCCACCGCTTTTCTGGACATCCGGCATCAGGTTGAATTTTTTAATCTTATCAAGCTGTTGAACACCGACCAGGGTTTGACGGTGCTCGCCGTCACACATGATATCAATCTCGCTTCGCTGTATTGCAACCGGATCATTCTCCTGAAAGAGGGACGGATTGAGGCAAACGGACGTCCCGGCGAGGTGATTACGGAAGACCATATTCAGAGTGTTTATAAAACCCCGGTGACGGTGGACCGGCATCCGATGACCGGTCTGCCCAGGGTAACGCCAAGGAGAGAGAGTCTGTCAGAATCCGGAAGCCGGTGAAAATCCGGCGCTGCCCCGCAACTGTAAGCGGAAAAAATGCTGTCTTATCCCATCCCGTCCGGGCGGTCCGGACGGGGGAGCCGACAAAACGCCGCAAGCCAGGATACGAATCTGACGGATAAAATAACCATATTCCCGCGGGGGGAGAAGGAGAAACGTCTGATGAAGAAAGCAGTCCTTTTTTACGTTTTATTTTTGCTTATGTCTGTTCCAAGCCTGCCGGAGACCCTTTTTGGTGAATCAAGGGATATCCAGCCGGATCAGGCCGTGACCCTGCAGGAAATTGTCGTCACGGCCACCCGTGACCGGGAGGATATCCGTCAGGTTCCCGCGAACGTATCCGTTATCACATCCAAGCAGATCGAACAGTCGGGCGCAACGTCCATTATCGAAGTCCTGGAAAAGTTAGAGAGCGTTCAGTTCCGTAATTACAGCGGCAACGCTTCACAGTCGGCCATCGACATGCGCGGCTTCGGCGGGGACAATCCTTTCGGAAAGACCCTGGTCATGCTGGACGGCAGGCGGCTGAACCGGCCCGACATGTCGTCCATCAACTGGTTGCAGATTCCCGTCAATACCATAGAAAGAATCGAGGTGGTGCGAGGTCCCAGCAGCGTCCTGTACGGCGATTCGGCTATCGGCGGCGTTGTCAACATCATCACGAAAAAAGGCGAGGGTCCACCGAGAGTCAGCGCTGCTGTCATGGCGGGGAGCGACGGCCTACATAATGAGCGGGTCGGCGTCAGCGGCGCTGCGGATAAATGGACCTACGCGCTGACCGGGGAAAACAATTTCAGCTTCGGCTACCGGGAACGGTCAAAATTCTTGTCCCAGGGGGGCGGCTTTGATGTGGGGTACAACGCAAGCGATTTGCTCAGTGTGTCCCTGGGGGCTTCCTTCAACAAGGCAGACTATCAGATGCCGGGAGCCCTGACGAAGGAGCAGATGGAACGGAACCGGCGGCAGTACCAGCCGGCCACGCCGGCAAACTGGGCCAGCGCCGCCCCCGATGACGATGGCTCGGACAAATACACGAACGTCAATCTGGGCATCAAGTCACATTTTGGATCGTGGGGGCAGATGGATGTGAACTTCCTGTATGGCAGAAAGGATCTCCAGACCAACATGCCATCTTATGCATTCAACCGCTTCTCGGATACGGGCACGGACACTTACGGCATCACACCGAAGTATATTCTGGCAAGAGAAATCTTCGGATTTAATAACAAAGTGATTGCCGGGCTGGACTATTACCAGGAACCCTACAGGAAGGAGCTCTTCAGCAACCGGGAGAGATCCACGAAAACAGGCTGGGCCGATCTGACCAGGCAAAGCGTTGGATACTATATCCGCGATGAGTTCAGTCTGCTTAAGAACCTGATTCTGAGCGCCGGGTACCGGTCGGAACAGACAGCCATAAAGGGGTCCCATACCGATGTTCTGACGCCGGCCAACAGCTTCGCGAACCAGGAAAAAACTTACCGTGCCGAGGCCTATGAAGCGGGACTGACATGGCTCGTGGGCACGAAATCAAAGATTTTCACGAAGGTTGCCACGGTCTACCGCATCCCATTTCTGGACGAGCTAGCCTCCTTTAATGGCTTTGGAGGCGCATCGTTTTTAACAAGCCTGGAAAAAGAAAAAGGCATCAGCGTGGAGGCGGGCACGGAATTCCATCCACTGGACAACCTGAAGATCGGCTTGACCCTGTTCAGGATCGATATGGAGGATGAAATCCAGTATGTCTATGTAACACCGTGGACGGGGTATAATCAGAACGTCGGGAAGTCGCGTCATGACGGCGCGGAGATTTCCCTGTCTTATCTGTGGGAAAAGCGGGCCCGGATCTATGGGAATTTCACCTATCACATCGCCACCGTCGAGGAGGGCCCCAACAGCAAGAAGGAGATGCCCCTGGTGCCCAACCGGATGGCCAATGCCGGCGTGGAGATCTATCTGCCCTGGAATCTGACCATCCGTCCCGATGTGCGCTATGTGAGTGACGCCTTCCTGTCCCAGGACTTTGACAACAACGCGGAGAAGCTGGGGGCCTATACCCTCTACAATTTGTATCTTTCTTATAAGCCGTCTATCGGAAAAGTAAGCATGACGGTATTTTTCGGCGTGGAAAACCTGACGGATGTGAAATATGCGTCCTTCGGCTCGGACAATGTCTCGTGGGGGGGCGTCAATACCTACTACCCCATGCCCGGGATCACCTACAAGGGAGGCCTTTCCTTTGTCTTTTGAGGTGACTTTTAAGGGAGATGCGTCTCTGAAAAACCGGTTTCCCTTCCGCCTGGGAACGACGTCATACGTCATCCCGGCGGATTTGCGCGCGAATGTCGCCTTTCTGGCGGACAAGGTGGACGACATTGAACTGGTGCTGTTCGAATCGCATGAAATGAGCAATCTGCCTGACGCTGTAACGGTGCGGGCGCTCAGGGAAATGGCGGACCGGCATGATCTGACCTATACGGTGCATCTGCCCCTCGACATCTGGATGGGACATGCAGACGCCACTGTCCGGCAGCAATCGGTAGACAAGTGCCTCCGGGTCATCGAACTGACTGCTCCGCTTAAGCCCTTTGCCTATGTCGCCCATTTCCATGGGGATCAACGGGGAGAGAACCCGTCGCCGGACCTGGCGCGCTGGATCGAGGGGCACCGGTGTTCTGTGGAGAGACTCCTTCAGGCCGTTGATGCACAGGACCTGTGCGTGGAGCAGCTTGATTATCCCTACAATATTATAGAAAACATTGTCAGTGACTATCAACTGAGCGTCTGTCTGGATATCGGGCACCTCCTTCTTTACGGGCTTGCGCCGGAAGATTATCTTGACCGTTACCTGCCGCGGACCAGGGTGCTCCATCTTCACGGGGTGGAAGAGGGGAATGACCACCGCAGCCTGGCCTTCCTGCCCGCCGGTTTGCTCACCACCCTCGTCAAGCGGCTGGGCGGCAGGCCAGGAAAGACCCGCGTTTTGACAATGGAAATCTTTGACGAGGAAGCGTTGAGTCAGTCCCTGGATCTCCTGAGGCGATTATGAGTTCAACAACACTTTCACGGACGGTTGCATATTCCCTGGGCGCCCACGGCCTGGCATTGGTCATGATTTTTATGGTAAATGCCAATGCCCCCCTGCCGGGACAGACCCTTGAAACGGTCCCTTTCATCAAGGCATCTCTGGTCTATGCAATGGCCGCTGCAAACGATGAGATGACAGCATCCCGGCTGCATCAGGAAATGAAGCAGGAAACTCGCACGGCAAGCAGACCGGTGGAAACAGGCCCATCTGTCGAGCCATTGGTCCGTTCGACAGATGGTAAACCAGAGCCCACAACGGCAATTGCGGAAATCGAGAAAACCAGGCAGGTGGAAAAGATGAATTGGGATTCGTCGACGGCGCTGCATCTGCCCAATTTAAGTGGGGTCAGAGAAACCGCTTCCCACGACACATCCTCCAGGAACCACCACGACGGCAGAGGGCATCGGGAGTCCTTCAGGGAAGAAGCGAAGACGTCCGCCCTGCCCCGCTATTTATCCACATCCCGCCCCGCCTATCCGATGATCGCTCGGATGAGAGGCTACCAGGGCGTGGTCCTGATTTCCGTCGAAGTGCTGGCAGACGGACGTGCCGGACAGATCAGAATCAATCGATCTTCAGGTCATGCTTCACTTGACAAATCGGCCATGGAAGCGGTAAGGGGCTGGCGGTTCGAACCTGCCAGGAAGTCAGGTGTGTCTGTCGCCACGTGGGTGGAAATCCCCGTAAGGTTCTCCTTGAATGACGATGCCTGATCCGCCTTCCCCTCCCGATTATGACTGGCTATAAGCGTCATAGGGGGCAATTCAATCTTCCCAGAGATCGGGATCGACAATGCCGATTTTGATGGCGTATTTCAGGAGGTCCAGACGATCATGGACGTTCAGCTTGTTCATCAGGCTGGTGCGGTGCTTTTCCACGGTCTTCGGGCTGACGCAGAGGATATCGGCAATCTGGTTCGTAGAGCGACCCTGGGCCACGAGGCGAAAAACCTGCTGCTCCCGCTCGCTGAGCAGATCGTAACTGCGCACGGAAGGAACGCTCTGTTGCGCCTTGAGATACTTGCCGATCACTTCCGCCTGCAGCCGGGAACTGAGGAAGTATTCACCCCGCTGGGCCGCCTTGATCGCGTCGAGGATATCCTGGCTGGGAGAGGCCTTGAGGACATAACCCAGGGCGCCTGCCGCCAGCGCCTGCTGCACATAGGTTTCCTTGGCGTGCATGGAGAGAACCACGACCTGTGAATCGGGAACGGCCGACCGGATGAGCCCGATAACTTCGATCCCGCTCAACCGGGGCATGGCGATATCCAAAAGAACGACATCCGGCCGCAGCGCTTTCGCCCTTTCCAGGGCCTGGTGGCCGTCCTCAGCCTCGCCTGCCACCTCCATGTCCTGCCGGTTCTTGAGAAGCTGCTGCAAGCCATCCCGGACAATGGCATGGTCGTCGGCGATGAGGACTCTGATCTTTTTCATGTAACCCTCTTACAGGACAGGGATATTGGCCCTGATCATGGTTCCCTTACCGGGAACGGAGGTGATATCAATCGTGCCTCCGCAGGAAGCGACCCGCTCTCTCATGCTCAACAGACCGATGCCGCGGACAGGGACTACGGGAGATGATTGGCGGGATGACTGTTCGTACCCCACGCCGTTATCCCGGATCGTGAAGATGACCCGGGGATGACTGTAGGTGAGCATGATCTCGACCCGGGTCGCCCTGGCATGTTTGGAAATATTGGTCAGGCACTCCTGGAAGATCCGGTAGAGGACGATTTCAATCTGCTGGTTCAGCCTTTTCTTCAGGCCCAGGACCTGGAATTCCACCTGGATATCCGGCCAACGCACGCTGAATTCATGGATAAACCACTCCAGGGTCGGGACCAGCCCCAGATGGTCTAAAAGGTCGGGACGCAGATAGGATGTGGTTTTCCTCACACTGTCCGCCAGCATCTCGACGCGATGGATGAGACCGCTGCAGGACTTCTTCTGTTCCGTAAGTTCAGGGGGAACAGACATCTGCAGGGCTTCCAGATCGAAATGCAGGGAGGTCAGGGCTTGGCCGAACTCGTCGTGGAGATCCGCAGCCAGCCCTTTTTTCTCTTCTTCGCTCACCTCGATCAGGCGCCGGGAGAGGTGATGGATCTCCTCTTCGGCAATTTTGCTCTGGGTGATGTCGATGCAGTTTCCCACCACCGCCGACTCTCCGAGATAGGTGGCATGCGTGGCCCGCAGATCCACCCAGATCGTGGACCCGTCTTTTTTAATCACCCGAAAGGTATACTGCCTCGGGAAGACCTGACTCTTTTCCCGGTTGAGTCCCCGTTCCTTCACGAGCGGACGGTCGTCGGGGTGAACGAATTCCCAGAAATGCCTGCCGATGATCTCCTCGGTGGTTTCACAGGCGAGCATTTCGGCCAGACGCTGGTTGACGAAGCGGAAAAGACCTCGCTGATGGATGAAGATGGCCGAAAGGGAGTTCTCCACCACGGTACGGTATTTTTCCTCCGAGTCCTGAAGCGCATGCTCCGCTCTCTTTCTGTCCGTGACGTCGAGCACGAAGCCCTCGTATCCTTCGACCTGGCCCTTCCCGTTCCGGCGCGTCGTGGCGGTGATCCTCACATCCAGGATCGTTCCGTCGCGGCGGTGGAACCGGGTCTCAAAATCCTGGACGGAGCCCGTCTCTTTGATCTTGTCCAGAAACCGCTCACGGTCGTGCGGCTCTTCATAAAAGTGCCGAGCAGCCTCAAGACCAAGGACCTCTTCCGGAGAATCGTAGCCCAGCATCCGAATGCCGGCTTCATTCATATCCACGATGAGGCCGTCGGTGTCGCTGAGATAGACCATGACCGGAGAATGTTCAAAAATATGCCGGAAGCGCTGCGCAGAGTCCTTCTCGGGAGCTTTCTTCTTCTTTGCCTGCTTCTCCTGAAATATCGTCATGCCGTCCTTTCACCTGATATCTCTTATTGAATTTTTTTATCCCCACAGAATCAATCCTGTTTCCTGCCTGGAGGCCAGTTTGTCATTATGCGGCAGGACCCGAAGCCCATAACTGTAGGGTCCGTTTTCCCGGATGATGTATTCGACGGAAAAGGTGAAAATGCCGTCGACACCCTTATTTACGATGCGCATCGGCCGGTATTCCGGATGGACGACCCCATCCTGCCCGTCTTTGCGGCCGATCACCAGTTCCACCAGAATCTCCTGAGGTTCCAGCTTGCCTGGATCAATCCGCACGTTCACCGTCAGGGGCTCGTTTACGGGGATGTTATCCCCATGAATCCCTTCGACGGTCACATCCAGCAGTTTGACAGAAGAAAAACGCATGGGGATCTTCCTTTTCCAGTCGGCCAGCGCTCTGGCCAGTGCAAAGGCGTCCCGGGTCAGCTCCTGCGCCCTGATCGCCGTGGGGAGGTACATCTCCTGATAGTATTCCAGCAGCATCCTTTCCGTGTTGAACCGGGGAATCAAGGTTTCCATGGACCGCTTGATCATGGCGATCCACTTCTCCGGAATGCCTGATCCCTGGCGGTCGTAGAACAGAGGAACGACGGTGTTCTCGAGCAGCGCATAAAGAGACTGGGCGTCTTCTTCATCGGCAGCTTCAGCTTCGCCGGCATAATTCCGCATGACCGGTCCGATATTCCAGCCGTTGGTGCCGTCATATCCCTCACACCACCAGCCGTCGGAGATGCTGAGGTTGAGGACCCCGTTGGCCACCACTTTGATGCCGCTCGTGCCGCTCGCCTCATAGGGCCGGCGCGGGGTGTTGAGCCAGACGTCCACGCCCTGAACAAAATGCCGGGCGATCCGGATATCATAATTCTCGATGAAGAAAATCCGTCCCCGGAAACGCTCATCCTTACAGATGTCAATCACCTGTTTGATGATATTTTTCCCCATCTCGTCATTGGGATGCGCCTTGCCGGCGAAGACGATATGCACCGGCCGCGTTTCATGGTTGACGATCCGGGCCAGACGGTCCAGGTCGGACAGGAGCATATCCGCCCGCTTGTACGGGGCAAACCGCCGCGAGAAGCCGATCATCAGTGCTGATGGATTGATGCGTGAATAAAGCTCCTCCCGCCAGGTCTTGGAATAACTGTATTTTGACCAGCTGCGGGACAGATACTCCCGGAGAAGGTCAATGGTCCGCTGTTTGATTTCATAACGGGTGCGCCACAAAAGGACATCCGGGATATCGTGGACCCGCTTCCAGCGCTCCGTATCCGCCAGATGGCCTTCCCAGTTCATGCCCAGGTAGGCGTCCAGAATTTCTTTCATCCGCGGCGCCAGGTAAGACAGGATATGGGCGCCG
>JAPLJM010000128.1 GCA_026388595.1 Deltaproteobacteria bacterium | reverse complement strand
CCTGCCCCGGGCGCTCCCAACAGAATGATTTTCATGAGATATTACCTCCGTGTCGTATTGCGATATTTTCAGGACACCTCATTTTGACGGTCGCAAATAGTCCATTCCCCTCCTCTTCACGTTTTTCCCATCGAGGGGGTGTATTTTTTTGCGGTACCATCAATTTTAAGGTGCGGCAATATAGGCGAATTTGGCTGGGGGGTCAAGGAATTACATTGCTTTATTTTGAGAACATATTTTAACCTTTGACAAGAGGCTGCTTTCAAAATTCATCGTGATGGTGAGTATCAATCAGGATAATAAGCCTTAACGATTTTTCTTGATTTTTTGTTTACAGTACTCATAAACAAGGGTATGTCAGGCCTGACGATCAGGATACCTTATTTTCTCTTTGCCAGGCTCATAACAGGAGAGCAGTCATGGAAGAAAGGCATTTCGGCACCGTCTGGTTCATCCCAGGTGAAAATAAAGGAAAATACCCCTTTTGCCATTCCGTCTATATTGACGGGGCAGGCATTCTCATCGATCCTGCTTCCGACCGCAGACGGCTTGAAGAAATCCGGGATCAGCACGGCGTCAAGGCCGTCTGGCTCAGTCATTGGCATGAGGATCATTTCACACATCTGGATCTGTTTGAAGACGTTCCTCTGTGGATTTCTCATGCCGATGCCCCTCCCCTTTCAGATCTGGAAGTGCTCTTGGACTGGTATGGCCTTCATGATCGCGAACAGCGTGAATACTGGCGTCAGGCCATCATCAATCAATTCCGCTTCCGGCCGCGCCGGCCTCATGGATTTCTTCGGGACGGTGATACGATCCGGCTGGATACCCTGACCGTAGATGTGATTGGCTCACCGGGACATACCCCGGGGCATATGGCCTTCTTTTTTCGGGAGCCCGCCGTGCTTTTTCTGGGAGACTACGATCTGACGCGCTTCGGACCCTGGTATGGCGACGCCTACTCAAGCATCGAAGAAACAATCTCCTCCTTACAGCGTCTGAAAAAGATTCCCGCCCGCCTCTGGCTGACCGGTCATGAGACGGGTGTTTTTGAAGAGCCGCCGAATGAGCTCTGGGAAAAGTACGAGCAAGTGATTTACGAAAGGGAAGGCAGGCTCCTGCAGGCGTTGGGTCACCCGAAAAGCCTTGAGGACATTGTCAACCTGTGGCTGGTCTACGGGCGACCACGGGAACCACGGGCCTTTTTTGAATTCGGCGAGCGGGCACTGATAAAGAAGCATCTCGAGTGCCTCGAGCGGCGTGGCGCGGTGCGGCTTGAGAATGGCTGCTATGAGAAGACGCTGGATGAGCTGTCACAATACCTGCAGGCCCATACCTGCGGTGGCAAGGTTTGAACCGATGATGGGTGGTCGGATCATTCACCCGCCTGTATGTCGCTGCGGTCCAGAAGAAACCGGACAATCCGGCTGTAATAATCCCGGAGGATTCTATTCGAGCGGAACAGGCCCATGTGACCGCCTTCACAGATGAGCGTCAATTTGTCCTCCGGCGCAATACCATCAATGAAGTCCATATGTCCGGTGGCCTGGAGGGGCGGCGCGATCTGGTCTTCCTTGCCTCCGATCGCCCAGATGGGCGTCCCGACAGGATAGTCCTTAATCCCGATCGTGCGCCCGCCGATATTAAGAGTGCCGCGGATCAGTTCATTCCGGATAAAGATCCTTTTATAGGTGTCCCGGATAAAACTGGCGGGGAAATGATGCACATAATTATACCACTGGTAAAATACCTTCTGGCGCTCCGCTGACGGACGGTTTCCTTCCTTCAGGTCCGAGAGCAGATTCTTGAAATTGGCCATGTGCTGATCCATCCCCAGCAGATAAAAACCGAGAACCTGCAGGCGCCCGTCAAAGCATTTGCGGCCGACCCCCACATGCTCATCAGAAACGGTATGGCAGAACAGAGCGATCATATTATCGATATAATTCTCCCCCATGTTCCGCGCAAAATCGGTCAGATACCCACTTTCCCCTTCCGTGTGCATTGGCGAGCCGGCAGATCCGAATGTCTTTCCCAGTTCCGGGTGTAGAATCAGGGTCAGCAGCAGCAGCGGCCCCGGCTGACAGATCGCCACCAGATGGGCGGGATGACCGGTCAGGGTCCGGACGTGTTCGAGAATCTGTCGGTACTGATCGATCTGGCTCTCAAAATCTTCATGATGTCGCTGGCCGTTGACGTAAAGCGGAATGTCCTCGGCGCATTTCTGCTCCACCACCGCCATGCGGGTCATCCCCTGATCCCGCATGTAAACGGCGACCTGTTCTGCAATGTTGGAGTGATGGCCGGCACGGGGCGCAAATACAACCGTATAATTCTGGATTGCGTGCGGGAGGTCTGCGGAAATATCGATCAGTTTGAGACTGGGCAGATCCAACAATTCCCGCCGGTGCTCGCTCCGGATGATCCAGTCCTGAGGTGGCAATTCATCGGTAAAAAGGCTGATGAACTCCAGCTCACCCTGCCGTTCCTGATGGAAACGGCTGATATGATTCGTGACGTTATCCCGAACCAGCCCGATCAGACTGTCCGTGCTCTCATGGCAGATCCCGAAGAGATCGGCAAAGGTTTTCTGATAGAACGGTCCCGTCCAGGGCAGAAAATGGCGGGTGGCGGACCACCCCGTATCGTTGATATCTTTGATCAGCTCGAATTCATAGGACAGGAGCTGATCGCTCAGCTCGGCGATGGTTGAACTGGTCTTGATGGGTAGTTTCGCGATTTCCATGCTGTTTACCACTTGGGGGACAGCGGTCAAAAATGAAGTGGGCATTTTATCCTCTCTATTCCCTACTGAATCTTATTCAAATTAAGAGGAACCTCCCTGCGGAAATCCCTCTCTGCGTCCGGCAGTATCAATTGTCGTGCAATTGTTGTTTGTTGCATTTTAAAATATCCTGCTTGGTGGTTGATATAGTAACGGGGAGAGACTTTGTCAAGAAATCATGTTGCACCGCATCATATTTATATTTCTGCGTCACTGCCAGTAGGGAAACGCATTTTGTTTCACATTTTTCATTGACATACAAGACCGTCTTGTCCTATGCTTCCGCCGCCAATAATCAATACATTACCAGATCACGCTGACCGGAGAAGACGCCAGAGGCTGCCTGGTAAAATCCATCGAGAGGACGACGATATTCAGGCAATCGTCAAGGTTAAGGCAAGTGTGGTGTAATACATTCAGGGTTGTTCTTTTCTGCTTGGTGTTCATCTTCATGACGTTTGCAGCCGCCTCAGATGTGGCATCGTCTGAGGTGGGTGAAGGAGGTCATAAGTTAAACGCAATTATGCTGAAAGCCTCGGGCTATGAAGCCTCTGTCGAGAGCCACGATGACTTCTGGCAGGCAGCAGCCCTGTATTGCGAAGCGTCCAGGTTGGGAAGCATCGAAGCGCAGTACAGACTCGGAATGCTGTACGCTTTCGGCAAAGGCGTGCCGGAAAACAGGGCATTTGCCGCATCGATGTTTTCGATGGCCAGCCAACAGGGACACCGCAAAGCTTTCGACATGCTGGAGACCGTCAACTTCAAATCCCAGATACTGCCCGCGTGTGTAACATCAGAAACATTGCCTGATAAACGGCCAATTCCTGTACTTGTACTTGCTCCAACCATCCATCCCGACCCAATTGACATCTATCTTGAATCCTTACCCGAAAACAAAATATGGATTGTTGATTTGGCGAATAAAATCTCGGACTGGTATGAGATCGATCCAAAATTCGTGCTTTCCATCATAACCGTGGAATCCGCCTTTCAGACAAAGGCACAGTCACCAAAAAGTGCGATGGGATTGATGCAGCTGATCCCTAAAACCGCCGAGCGATTCAACGTGAAGAATGCTTTCGATGCCTCCCAGAACATCAGGGGGGGGATCAGATACCTGAAATGGTTGTTGTCCTATTATCGCGGGAACATAGAGTTCGCAGCGGCCGCCTACAATGCCGGAGAAAAAGCAGTGGACCGTTATCTTGGAATACCGCCTTATCCGGAAACGCGTGAATATGTCAAGCGCCTGAAAAAACTGTACCGACGAAACACACATCCCTATGACGAAACAATTACCGAACCATCCCCGATCGTGATGAAAACAGCAAACTCTCGAATATAAGATTTGAGCCACTGGGATGTATTTTTCTCAAGGGGGGGAATTTTTAAAAAACGACTGTATTAGGATAACATACAGACATGGCAGCAAGACGATAAAAAAATTTTACATTTTTTTCTTGACTTGATCTGGACTAATATTTAGTTTTAAAAATCGGTGGTTGCATAAAATTGTTTAGCATGGCAGGGTCTCGTATGCAGGTTCCTGCCTTGACTGCTGAAGAGTAAAGTGATATGCAGGAACCCATCTATTGAGTCGATGCGTCACATGCCCTGATAGAAGCGGATTCCGAAGTATTTTTCGGAGGAATAATAATAATCACTAACAAGATGCAGAGGATGATAAGGAGGAAACATGGATCGCAAAAAAAATTACCGGATCGTATTTACATTCTTGATGTTCGCACTGTTTCTGGCGTTCGCCACACCGCAGCAGGCCAGCGCTGCCATCAATGCGGTAGACCTCAACCCTAAAGTCGCATCCGGCCAGTACGTGAAGAAGGTGGATACCTTCATGGTCCTCTTTGATGCGACACTTTCAATGAACGACATCTACAAGAACAATACCAAACTGAACCAGCAGAAGGATCTGATTAAACTTTTTGAAGATACGATTCCCAACCTGAAACTGACGGCGGCGCTCCGGACTTTCGGCGAGTTGACGTTCTTCTGGGATGCCTACTCAAAAACATTTTTCTGGGACATGAATTACTCGAAACCAGCTTTGACGAAGGCGGTAGCGCCTTATAAGATGGGAGCGGGTTTCAGCCCCTTGGATGAGGCCTTTGATAGCGCTACGGTTGACCTGCGATCCCAATCCCAGTCGCGCCGGATGGCCCTCATTGCCTTCAGCGATGGCGAAGACATGGACAATTACGCACCGGTCGCGGCGGCGGAGAGAATGAAAAGCACTTACGGAGACAGGATCTGTATTTACACGGTCCACCTCGGGGATAACTTGAAGGGCCGGGAACTGATGAAGAAAATCGCCAATGCAGGCCAGTGCGGTTTTATGGTAACGGGAGACAGCATCTCCACGGCGGCGGGCATGGCAGATTTTGTAGAGCAGGTCTTTCTGGATGTAAAGCGTGAAGAACCTGTAAAGCAGGCCGCTCCGGCCCCCATGGAGGGAATGAAAAAGGCACCTGAGGCAGCGGCCACAATGGAAGAAATGAAAAAGGCGCCCGCGGCAGCAACGGAGGTTGAGCAGAAGATCATCGAAAAGGGACGGGCAAAATTGCTTGTGGAATTCGATTTCAACAAAGCTGTGGTAAAGCCAAAGTACTATAAGGAAATTGAGAATCTGGCCGATGTCATGAAGAAATACCCTGACCTGAACATCGTCGTCGAAGGGCATACGGACAATATCGGCGGAAAGCAGTACAACGAGAAGCTTTCCCAGAAGCGCGCGGAAGCGATAAAAGACACGATGGTCAAAAAATTCAATATCGCTTCCACCAGGGTCAAAGCGATAGGTTACGGTCTTTCCAAACCAATCGCCACCAATTCAACCAAAGAGGGGCGACAGCAAAACCGAAGGGTTGAAGCCGCAGTAGAATACATGATTAAAAAATAAAACTGCTCCAGATTCAGAAGCCGATTTCCTCTAAATCGGCGGTAACTCTTTGAGATAGAGGTCGATCAGGGGGCGGATAAGCCCCCTGATCATTTCCGCTGCACCACCCAACCCCTCTTCCAGAAACCCGGCGCCTGTGCCAGAAACATCAACACAAGGTGCGTTGCTTCAGCAAAGCTCACCTGTGGGCGTTCTTCCGGTTATTGGACAGGCAATATTTTAAGGTTTGGGCACTTCTTTCCATTTGATTTGCATATAGTCCAAATATGACTGTGCAATTTCGTTGCCCAGCCTCGCGGCCGTGGTCCAGTCCGCGACAGCCTTCTGCCGATCTCCCATGTTTTGGTAAGCGTTGCCGCGCAGGCGATAGGGTAGGCCATCTTTGGGATTCCTGGCAATCATATCCGTAAACGTGTTGATGGCGCCGGCATAATTGCCGGCATTCATCTGGGATCGCCCTCTCTCCACTGAAATCTTATCCTCTGTGGAGCTGTCGACACTGACAGGTGCATGTCTTACGACTGTTTCCACACCGACCGGTGCAGTTTTTGCGACGGTTTCCGCTGGCTTCACCTCTTTAGCCATCGGCTTGCGTCCCTGATCCATGATGGATATTCGACCGCCCAATGCGCCAGGGGATTTTTTTACGTACTTGCCTTTTACCGGCGGCGTTTCAGATATTAAAAGGGAATACGCATGGGCTGTCTGGTCTTCTGTCGGACGAACGACATAATGCCTCGATGGGTCCATATCCAGCACGACCCTGAGTTTTTTTGATGCAGGATCTAAATAACTCCTTATTACTTTAACATATTTACCGGATACAGGAATGTTGCGATACTTGGACTCTATATAAGAAACATCCGCAAAGTCCATGATGATCCTTGGTTTATTTCCTTCAAGACCAGATAACGTGGGAACACAGGAACGGGTGCACAGGACGGCAACCGCTTCTTCGCCGCCTTTGTGAATTTTTAGAACAATTTCCTTAATGTTCAATGTTGTTGCCTGATCTTCAGCCAGACAATGGCCGAATGAGCTTAATACAAAAAGCACAGCTAACCATGTTAAAAAACAATGCCTGGTTTTCATAGGATTGCCTCCTGAAAAAGTGTCATTTACAAATCAACAACAGCTAATTTTTGGTGATTATACCATCTCCGAAGCCCCCTAACCAGAAAAAAGTAAAAATAATCATCCCTCTATATGATGGCTTCTGAACGTGAGGAATCATTCTCTGATGATCCTGTTAAACTGACGTTCCTTTTTTATCTTTACAAATAGAATTTTTCAATTATTATTAAGTTGAATAAATAAAAGATGTTATGATAAACAGTAATTGGTGTTTTTTTATTATTGTATCCGAGGCCATATTGGTCACACTAACTATAAGCAGCATATGAGGGAGGTTGTCATGGAGGATGAAAATAGGATAGCATCATCAAGCCTTTTGGTTCAAATGGGAATCACACCGGCAGATAACCGGGAGGGCATAAAAACAGCGCTCCCCTGGAAAAGCATGTGTGCAGGGGCACAGACCAAAACACTCTTTCAATATCAGCAATTCCTGGAAGAAATCAGCGAGAACTATCAAATTGTCGGCCTTTTGGCCATGGTCGCCAGTCTG
>JAPLJM010000060.1 GCA_026388595.1 Deltaproteobacteria bacterium | reverse complement strand
TGTTCAGCCGCTTCAATCTCCTCGATGGCCGCCGGCATATCATGACGGAGACGTCGATAGAGAATCGTTACATCGGCGCCCAGGCGGGCGGCGCAACGGGCGGCATCGATGGCGGAGTTTCCGCCGCCGATCACGGCAACCTTGTTGCCCAGTTTTTTATCGCCTTTCATCCAGGCGGCCTCGTTATCATTAAAGTCTCTGAGGAATTCAACACCGCCATAGACGCCGGCCACATCCTCGCCATCAACGCCCATCTTCTGGCTCTTGTGAGCGCCCGGTGCCAGGTAGATATAATCAAATTCTTCGCCGACCTTGGCAAAAGAGATGTCTTTACCCACGCGGGTGTTGCATTTGATTTCCACCCCCAGGGCGCGCACGTCGTCAATTTCACTGTCCAGAACATTCCGGGGGAGCCGGTAGGCCGGAATGGCCCAGCGGAGCATGCCGCCCGGTGTGGAAAGCTCTTCAAAGACGGTGACTTTATAACCGCGCTGTGCCAGATCGCGGGCGGCCGTAAGACCCGCCGGACCTGCGCCGACCACGGCGATTTGCTCCTTCCGGGTCACCGGCGCTGGTTCGATCTTCGGACGGGGCGCGTTATCGGTGATGAACCGCTTGAGGAATTTGATGGCAATCGGTTCGTCCATCTTGCCACGACGGCACTTGGACTGGCACTTGTGGTCACACACTCGACCGCACACGGAAGGGAAGGGGTTGGTTCTCAAAAGGACTTTGTAGGCGTCTTCAAACCGTTCCGCCCGGATCAAAGCAATATAGGCAGGGATATCCATTTCGATGGGACAAGTGTTCTGGCAGGGCGATTTGAAGAGGGCGCTGCAGACCGCTGCCCGGCATTTGCCTTCTTTGATATGTTGCTCATATTCCTCACGGAAATAGCGGAGCGTGCTGAGGACGGGATTCGGAGCCGTCTGACCCAGACCGCAAAGCGATGCATCCTTAATGATCGACGCCATTTGTTCGAGGAGTTCCAGATCGCTTTCTTTGCCCCTGCCCTGGGTAATGTTGGTCAGGATTTCCAGCATCCGTTTGGTTCCTTCCCGACAGGGGGTGCACTTGCCGCAGGATTCGTCCTGGCAAAAATCCATAAAGAACCGCGCCATATCAACGGCGCACATGTCTTCGTTCATGACGATCATTCCGCCGGAACCCATGATGGCGCCCAATTCCGCAACTTTCTCATAATCGATGGGTGCATTCAGATGCTGGATGGGAATCATCCCTCCGGAAGGACCTCCCAGTTGGGCCGCTTTAAATTTCTTCCCATGGGGAATACCGCCGCCGATGTCGTAGACGATGGCGCCAAGGGTCGTGCCCATGGGAACTTCCACGAGTCCAACATTGTTCACGTCGCCGGTCAGGGCAAAAACCTTTGTTCCCTTGCTCCTTTCCGTACCGATGCTGGCGTACCAGGGTGCGCCTTTGAGGATGATCTGTCCGATATTGGCCAAGGTTTCCACGTTGTTCAGGACGCTCGGTCTCTGCCAGAGTCCGGCAATGGCGGGGAAGGGCGGTCGGGGGCGCGGCATACCACGCTTTCCTTCGATCGAAGTCATCAGGGCCGTTTCCTCGCCGCAGACAAAGGCGCCGGCGCCCTTATAGATTTCCAGATCGAAATCGAAGCCCGTTCCCAGGATATCTTTTCCCAGTAATCCGGCTTCTTTGGCTTGGGCAATGGCGATGTCCAACCGGTGAATGGCCAGGGGATACTCAGCCCGGCAATAGATATAGCCGAAATGCGAGCCGATCGCTTTTGCGGCGATGACCATTCCTTCCAGGACAGCGTGAGGGTCTGCTTCCAGGACGCTGCGGTCCATGAAGGCGCCCGGGTCGCCTTCATCGGCGTTGCAAAGCACATATTTGATGTCGCCGGGGGACGACGCGGCAAACTTCCATTTCAGTCCCGTGGGGAAACCGGCGCCGCCGCGGCCCCGAAGGCCCGAATCCAGGATCTCTTTGACAATTGCATCGGGGGTCATTTCCGTCAGGGCTTTGGCCATGCCTGTATAACCGTCCCGGGCGATATACTCTTCGATAATTTCGGGATCGATCAGTCCCCGGTTTTTCAAAACCCGCAATTCCTGCAGGGCAAAGAAGGGAATCTCCTGCATGGTGGGAATGACGGCTTCCGTCATCGGTTCACGGTACAGTAATCGCTGCAGGACCCTTCCTTTTACCAGGTGCTCTTCCACCAGTTCGGCGATATCATCCTGTTTAATCTGCATGTAGATGACGCCCTCGGGATAGACCACCATGATGGGACCCATGGCGCAGAAACCGTTGCAGCCGGTTTCGACGAGCTTGATTTCATCGGAAAGACCTCTTTTTAACAACTCTGCGACCAAGGCTTTTTTGACGTTCAGGCTGCCTGAAGCATGACAACCCGTGCCGCTACAGAGCAACAAGTGCGAACGAAACATTTTCATTTGGATTCAATCCTCCTTAACGTGTATTGGTAGACGCTGAGCAAAGCTCGCGACGCATTTCCTGTCCCGCTATTTTGTAATTTCGGCGCCCCGGGCAAGGACAAAGGGAACTTGGATCTCGCCTTCCATGACATGTCTTTTGAAGACCTGCCGCATCTTATTGGCATCCATATATTCGTACTTGATCGGTTCCTTGCCGATGACCTCGACCGTCACCAGCGGCTCCCGGCTGCAGAGTCCCATGCATCCGGAGGTTGTCACTGCCACGTCCGACACATTGGCCTCTTCAATGGCGTTCATCAGTGCTTCCATGACGTTGCGCGCCCCGGAAGCGATCCCGCAGGTGCCCATGTGAACCGTGATTTTTGCCCGGCGGTCACCTTCGCGCAGGGCCGTTTCTGCGTGAACCCTTTCCTTGATCTTCTTTAGGTCTTCGATTTTCAGCTTTGCCATAATCCATTCCTCACTGATGTTTTAGTTATATTGACTGAGTATTTCTTTAACCTTGCCCGGTTTGACCCGGCCATGAACATCTTCATCGATGACCACAACGGGTCCCAGGCCGCAGGCCCCAAGGCATCGAATTGTCTCATAGGTGAACATGCGGTCGGGCGTTGTTTCACCTTCTTTAACGCCGAATTCCTTTTCCAACTTTTCCGCGATGGCTTTGCCGCCTCTGACATAGCAGGCCGTTCCCAGGCAGACACGCACGGTGTGCTTCCCACGGGGGGTCATGGTGAAGAATGAATAGAATGTCACCACCCCGTAGACCCGGCTCAAGGGCAAATTAAGTCCGTTGGCAATCCTCTTCTGGATACCGATAGGCAAATATTCGAGAGCAACCTGGGCCTCTTCAAGGACGGGAATCAATCCGCCCGGCTTTCCTCTGTACTTGCTGATGATTTCATCGAGCTGTGCAATTTTTTCGGGGGTAAAGTCTTTTAACAGGTCACCATCTTCCAATTTCATTGACGCCTCCTTCACTGTGTTTATGTTGTTCACGCTTCCGCGTTTATTCCCTTCAAACCCTCCGCAACATCCTGTTTGATAAATTTCAAAACCTCAATGTGATTGATGGGGACATCTTCAATTTCTGTTTTGATGTCGTCGGTATCGAGGATATATAC
>JAPLJM010000407.1 GCA_026388595.1 Deltaproteobacteria bacterium | reverse complement strand
CGGATGTCGTTGTAGCGTCGATGTTCTTCTGCAAGACGATGTCCGACTGCACAGCCGATCCAGTGGCGTAACCCTGGACATTGTATCCCTTGATGTCCACGAGATTGCTGTCGCTATCGATGTGAAACGCTCCGGCCCGCGTGTAGAGCGGGGTGCTGCTGGGGTCATTAACGATGAAAAACCCTTCGCCGTCGATGGCCATATCCGTCACGTTGCCGGTGTTTTCGAAGGACCCCTGCGAGAAATTGGTCGGCAGGCTGACCACCCCGACGCCCTGTCCGACCGAGAGAGTGCCCGAGCTGGAAAGCCCCTGGCCCATCATGCTGGCGAACAGCGTGCTGCTAGCCTTGAAGCCGACCGTGCTGGAGTTCGCCAGATTGTTGGCGATCACATCCATTTGTTTTGAACTGGCCACGAGTCCTGTCTGCCCGATTGATATTGCTGATGCCATTGTCGTAATCCTCCTTATTGTAAAGGTTTGTTATGTATTGTTTGGCCTTCTGATTTCAAGAATGTCACTCAATGCAACTTCACACCCGTTTACGGTGGCCAGGATCTGATTGCTCCGGAAGTGAACGGCGGTGACCAGCCCTGAAGTCATCGTATTCGCTGAGACAAGCCCGCCGGAGCTATCTCTCGCCGTGACCTGGAAGGTGTAATCGCCTTTTTCGACGCCGGAGCAGTCCCATGTCGCCTTGTTCAAGCCTGCCTTCTGGGCCGGCTCCTCCCAGGTTTTTACAAGCCTGCCGTTCTTGTCCATGACACTCATGGTTACGCTCTGCGCATCCTTCGCCAGATTGTAATTGAGGGACACCGTCTGGCCGTTTGCCGTAACGGTGTTGCCGGTGTTCGCAACGACTTCCTTGCCGATCATACTGACGGACTGGGCATAACCCAGCGTCATCTGATTCACACTCTGGGCCTTGAGTTCGGTGTTCAGGTTGCTCAACTGCTCGAGACTGGAAAACTGGGCCAGTTGCGCTGCAAAATCGGTCCCGTCCATGGGGTTCAGGGGATTCTGATTTTTCAACTGGGCTACCAGCATCTTCATGAACTCGTCCTTACCGACGATCTTCGCGCTGGATGCCTTGGTCGAGGTGACGCCGGTTGTGCTGACGACATTGTCAAGACCGGTCGTGATATTGGTTGCCATGATTGCCTCCTTGTTTGTTATGCAAATACGCTCAGTTGTCCGGTTGCCGATCCTTCCACGGATGGTAAGACGGGCAGGGCCGGGGTGTGTTCTTCCGCTGCGTTAAGTCTTGTCCAGCCTTCCCGGCGCTGCTCATACATGGCGCCGCTATTGGCCTGCTGCTGGCCGGACCCGTTGTCCTGCAGGAGCACCTGGAAGGTTTCGATTTTCAGATCCTGCCGTTGCAGGGCGCTGCGGACATCATCCGCCCGGGATTGAAGGGCCTGCTGCACGCCTGCATTGTCCGCGGTCATCACCACTTCCACCCGCTCCCTGCGGACGATGATCTCCAGATCAACGGTGCCGAGGTTCGGGGGTTCGAGCACAATCCGGACCCGCCCGAAATCGCTGCTCATGGCCTGTTTCGCGTCCAGTATCTGATTGATGATTGCCTGCGTCTGTGTTCCTGAAGGACCGCCGGTCGCGGCAGAACGGGTTTCCGTTGAGGAAAGGACCGTTGCCGTTTTCATTGGGAAAGGGTAGCCATCCTGTTCAGAGCCCGTGATCTTGCCTGCATTTCGGCTTTGTTCGTGATCGCGGGCGGGACCGGCCACCGCTGCGGCCGAATTTTTCATAAAGACCGCCTGATCCGGCAATTCCACTTTTGTTGCCGATTCGGAGGCCGTCTGCCCTATGCCGGCGCCTCTGTTGTTGACTGTTTCGGCGACAACGGGCTTCTGCATTTCAGTGGCCATGACGGACACTTCCCTGGAAAGCGAGGCTTGATGCCGGGGATCTTGCGCAGAGATATGGACTCGACGGATATCGGCAAGAATGCCGTCTTCAGCCGGACCATTGTCTTTTTGCTGCATGATCTCCGCGATCCGGTTCAGGAATCCTGCTTCTGCCTGAGGCCCCTTTGGTTTCTCCGGAACATGGTCGGCAGCGGGGCTGTCAGAGGAGAACACCACATCACGGCGTTGGGAATTGGCAGTGATCGCAGTGACTGTTGATGACGCCATAAAGGTAGATTCTTCCCCGGTTGCCATTCTGCCTGCCAAGCCGCCGGCTGCTGCTTGATGCAATGGGTCGGATGCTTCTCCCAAGACGGCCCTGGTCATTTCCGAAGGGGAAGATGAGGGGATATTTTCTTCCTTGCCGGCAAGATGAACAGTTTTTTGTTCCATTGTGGCGGCAGGGGTTGCATCCTGCAGTTCGGGGGTGATCGTTGCCGTAATCTGGCGGATATCCGCGATCATCACGGCCGTCGGCATCGCCGGCATTTCCAGACTGGATGCATCTTCTATATCGGCAGGCGCGAGCTTCCCAATAATCGGTTGAGTTGATCCGTTGCTGTCGGATGGAACGATGGTCTGCCCGTCGACCATTCTGATTTCTTTTTCTTCTTTTGGGATAGGGGCCGCTTCCATCTTCTCATGCGGGCGAGCTGCGGCTTCAGCCGGGGAGCTGCTTTTATTGGAGTTGACGGCAGGTTGGGTGGATTTGAACGACGCCGTCTGTGTCTTGGCCGTCTTTTCGTCCAGGATTCTGGCAAAAAAACCCTCTTCGGTAGGCTGTGATGTCTGCGCATGCTTATCCAGCGCCTTCATCAACAGGGCGATGCCCGTTTTTGCGTCGGGAGAGGTCTTTGTATTCAGAAAATTGGGTTTCATGCCGGTTCCTTTCGGATTGAAGAATTAGCATTAACCATGCCATAAAAAATTACTATTAATAACGGCTACTTATGTTTGTGTTGGCTTGGGGAAGGGGACGACCCGGAATATTTTTCCGGGTCTGTGGGGGATCAGGTGAGAAATAAATGCCTGCTGAAGGAGAGCGTTATGCAAAGTGTGAAAAATTTTGAACTCGTAAAAGGCCCATATGCTTTGTTGCGCTTCTCGCCTCTGGATCTTATTGTTTCGTCGTGCAACGGTATCATCGTTTCGTTCTGGTAATTTCGTTGGTGATTTCAACTGCTTTTTGTGGTGTGAGGTAACCCCAGATCTGGCCGGCCCGTTCGCGTTTCATGTTGATGGTGATCCCGGCTGCCGTCTTGATTTCCAGTTTGTCGAGCATGGCCGCCGCCTTTTGCGGAGGGGCGGCTTCATATACCTTGGCGAGATCCTTCAATCGTTTCATATCGTTGGTGTTTTCGACGTCGAGTTTGGCGCTCAACTGAGTTTCCAGCAACTTCAGTGCATCGATCTTTTCCATAATTTCTTTTTTCAGGGCGGCAAGTCTTTCTTCTTCCGTCTTGATGGTGCCCTCCCGTGCATCCAGTTCTTTTTGCCGTTTCTGCAGTAAAGTAAACAAGTCGCGCTCCTCCTGAAGTCCGTCGTCAGTCACATCCCTGACAGCGGCAGGGCTGACTTTCGCCGTTGTCTGAGCCATGGCCTGGCCGACATGATCCAGTGAGAAGGTCGATAGCAGGGAGGTCATCTGCAAGGCTTCCGTGAGGAATAAAATTTTGACGATAAACAGGGCGACCGCCACGATCTGGCAAACGATAATAAGTCGTTTCACTTTTATTTCCTCCTGTTATGGCGGACAATCGTCATTTCATCGCTGGCTGTCCGTTCAATCAGGTCGATGTCGGACAGATACTTTGCCTGCTGCTTGGTCTTGAGGATTTCCATGGC
>JAPLJM010000063.1 GCA_026388595.1 Deltaproteobacteria bacterium | reverse complement strand
TCTACAATGCTCAGGCTCATGAGCAGCGTTAGGGGGCCGCCGATGCCGAAATGGGTGATCATCATCTCGCCCAGACGGCTTTCAATGACCGGTGGGCGGGGATGTTTGCCCGGGAGGCCGCGACCGGTGTCGCGGGTTGGCGTTGTCTCATCGGTGCTTACATCGGCACGGCAGTGGAACGCGGTCAGGCGGACATTGCGCAGGCTCACCCCCTGCATGGATTTGGCCAGTGCGATTTCTTCGACGACCAGGGGGACCAGGGCGGGCCGTAGCGGGACGATGGTGTGGCCAAGCGCTGCGGCCATGGCGTAGCCGTCGCCG
This sequence comes from Deltaproteobacteria bacterium, assembly GCA_026388595.1. Taxonomy (GTDB): domain Bacteria; phylum Desulfobacterota; class Syntrophia; order Syntrophales; family Fen-1087; genus JAPLJM01. Next base: position 12,933 of record JAPLJM010000063.1, on the reverse strand, counting down.
GTGGAGCCCGTTTTCGGCCAGGTGGCGCCGCCGGTGGCCAGGATAACGACATCCGCCGGGATAAATTCCCCTTTCCCATCAACTCCCTCCCGCGAGGAGAGGGGAAGGCTTGGGGAAGAAGATGCCACTCGGACGCCGGCGATCTGGGCGTTTACAGCGGTGATCTCCCTTACCCGGACGCCGGTTCTGATTTCCACGTGATGGTCGTCGAGATAACGGCGGAGGGCGTCCACCACATCACGGGCGTCGTCACTGGCGGGGAAGATGCGGCCGCCGCGTTCCACTTTGGTCTCCACGCCGTAGCGTTTCAGCAGGACCAGCAGATCGTCGCGGAAAAAGCGGTGGAAGGCGCTGTAGAGGAAGCGGCCGTTGGGGCCGTACATGGCAATGAATTCTTCGAGGGGCCGGCTGTTCGTAAGGTTGCAGCGCGTTTTACCGCTGACGAGGATCTTCTGCCCGGGCTGATCGGTCTTCTCCAGGAGGATGACCTTGGCGCCCCGTTCCACCGCCCGGCCGGCCGCCACCATCCCCCCCGCTCCGGCGCCGATGACGACAACGGTTTTGCGCTGCGCTCCCAAATTGTTCATACCCGACCTGTTTCAATAATTATTCATGATGATGCGGCGCAGGAGGTCCCAGTCGAGGTCGTTGTCCAGGCAATCATGCTTTGCGGTCAGGACCACTTGCGGGATGACACGGCGCTCCCTGAGGTCGATCCCCTTCAGGGTGAGCCTTGTCGATTTCAGTCCCCGTTCGATCTCGAAACCGCAGGTCGCTCCCAGAGCCGCCCGCAATTGTTTCCGGTCCGCCAGCCGTTTGGTGAAGCCAACACTCGGGGTGATGTAAAACTGTATCCCCCGCTCTTCGCAGAGGGCCTTGATTTCGCCGCATTTGCAGCGTTTGCAGTTGACGCACAGAATCCCGTCTTCCTTGGAGAACGTCGCCTGGCATTTCCGGCTGACCAAGCAGTGGGGCAGCATGACCGCCTTGTCCTGCGCGGGCGTCTGATTGAAAGATGCACGGTAATAGTCATTGGCCGTCTTTACCAGATCGGACTGCGCCACCCTTTCCTCAAAAAGCGACCGGATGGGAAACAGGAAAAGGGCCGTCAGGAACTTAACTTTGGTCATGTCGGGCATCATCAAATGGAGATTCAATGGGTTGATTTATCTACCGGTTATCAGGCCTGACTGTATCGGAAGGACGGCGTGCCTGTCAAGCAAATAGAAGTATTCACTTTGACAATCCGGGGGAACTGTACTAGTCTCACAGAGGAATGTGGAGCGTTACGGACAGGAGACAACTCTTGGACTCGGAAAAAACGGTTTTTATTGTGAATCCTTATTCGGGGAACGGCGCCACCGGCCGGGAATGGCGCCGGATCGAGACGATGGCGCAACAGCGGCTGGGCGCCTTCGAAACCTGCATGACCACAGGACCGGGCGATGCCACCCATTTGACCCGCCGGCACCTACTGAACGGCTGCGACCGCATCGTCTGCGTAGGCGGGGACGGAACCCTGAACGAAGTCGTCAACGGCTTCATGGACGAATCAGGCCCCATCCGGACGGACGCCCGGTTGGGATTTGTGCCGAACGGGACGGGCTGCGACTTCTGCCGGACCGTCTGCAAAGACACCGGCCTGGAAAAATCCCTGGACATGATCCGCTTGGGTCATACCCGCGCCATCGATCTGGGACGGCTTCATTATCAGGATCACCAGGGTCAAACCCGCACCCGCTATTTTCACAATATCACCAGTTTCGGCCTCGGCGGAGAGGTGGTCGACCGTGTAAACCATACGAGCAAAGCCTGTGGCCCCTTTTTTTCCTTTATCTGGGCGACACTCGTTTCCATCTTCTTCTATGGCAAAAAGCACGTCCGTTTCCGCGTAGATGAAGGCGTCGAGCAAACGGTCACCATCCTGAACATCGCCGTCGCCAATGGCCAGTACCATGGCGGGGGCATGCAGGTCGCTCCCGACGCGCGCGTGGACGACGGGCTCTTCCACGTCACCGTGATCGGCAATCTAAGCCTGCCGGAGATTTTCTGGCACCTTCCCAAACTCTACAACGGCAAGATCAAAACGATCAAAAAGGTATCCACCCTCACGGGACGAAAGGTGGTCGCTGCCTCGGAGCAGACGGTCCTGCTCGACGTGGACGGCGAGCAACCGGGACGCCTCCCCGTGGAGATCGAAATCGTTCCCGCGGCAATCCGGATGATCCTGTCTTGATGAATAATTCCCCACCTGTTGGGGAGTTGTGATTCATCGAAACTGGCCCGTTCTGGCATTTCGTTGCCCCGCATACCGGTTTTACGAAATGATTACATATACTTATAAACTATAATCATGGTGTCCGCTTATGGTACGCAGATTGCTTACGTATCTGCTTTATATCTGCGACGCCCCAAATTGAATCATGATAATATTCGGATGGAGGTAAGAAGATGAAACGTTTAATGCTCTTTGCGGCGGGATTAACTTTCCTTCTTTGTGCATGGGCCTTTGCCGCTGATCAGGCCGCCACGCTTGCACCCGCAAAAGCGGCGCAGGCAAAGACCGCAACCGTGAAAATCACCAAAATGAGAGCTCCGGGGACCATTCTGATGATCACCGATTCACAATTGAAAATCGAGCGAAAAGTGAAAGATAACGTGGAAACAATGGAATTCGTTCTGGAAAAACCGCTGAAATTCAAGGTTGGCGATAAAGTTCGCGTTAGTTATGTTGAAGACAACGGCAAGATGATCGTCACCAGAATCGTCAGAACGGCAGATGTAAAGGTGAAAAAGCCGGTCAAGGCTGGGAAGGAAGCCAAACCGGCGAATGGAAATACCGTTCCGACGGGCGTCGCACCGGCAGCAAAGTGAATAAAAGAGAATTTTGGTTGATCTTGGGGGGTATGAAACGATATGGTCTTCCTACCCCCTTTTTTTAGGAATTCTGCATGACCCTGCGCATCCGCCTCATGATTCTGACCATGCTCGGGATGGCCATCACCATGGCCATCTGGGGGTGGATTCAGATCCGGGCGCTGGACAAGATCCTCATCGACCAGCAGATCAAGACCCTGACGGGCCTCGCCGATACCGTCAGCACTTATTATCAGTTCTTTCCCACCCGCCGGGGCCTCGCCGCCCTGGATATCGCCTTGAAGGACCTCGTCCAGGACAACCCAAATCTGGCCCGCATCGATATTTATTCTCTCACCCGGACGGACATCGATTTCGTCGCAGGCGCCGGCCGTGTTCCCTATGAGTGGCCGGAAATCACAGTGGCAAAGGCTGCCGAAATCTTTAAGCCCCAATACATTAAGCTGAACACGGACGGCGGTCCCGCTCTGGGTCTCCTTTACCCGGTGCTGCCCGATAAAAAAGATGAAAAAACCGTCGTGGGGGTCATTGTCTTTTCCCAAAGCAATACAGAAATTCTGACCCGGACAAAGCATCTGCTCATGGTCAGCTCCGCCGGGCTCCTGCTCGCGATCCTGTTGATCCTGGTGGTCAGCTACGGCTGGATGATCGCGCGGCCCCTGAATATCATCATCCACACCATCGATGAGTTCCAGGCGGGCAATTACGTCCGGCGAATTCCGCTTCGGCGGCGAGACGAGTGGGGGCAGTTGGCAGCGCATTTCAATGAGATGGCCGATGAAGTGGAACAGGTGCTCGCAAAAAATCAGGAGTTGAACCGGCATCTGGAAGAACGAGTCCAGGAAGCGACGCTCAAGGTGGTGCAGTTGCAGAAACAGGTGAACCAGCTCCAGCAGCTCACGGCCCTGGGTTATCTGACGGCGACGCTGGCCCACGATCTGGGGACCCCGCTGCACTCCATCGCAGGACTGGCCCGGCTGCTGCTGGAACGCGGGGAGTGGCCGCCCGACGCGGGACGGAAGCTGGAGCTCATCGTCCAGCAAACGGAACGGCTGAACACCGTCATTCAGAACGTCCGGCGCGCCACCCGGCCGCCGGAGCCCCATTTTGAGACCCTGTCGGTGCAGGACCTCTTCAACGAAACCCTCCCGCTGGTGGAACCGCTGATGCAGCAATCCAACATCGCGCTGCATGTTCTCGAAGAACCGGGCATCCCGGAGCTTTATGTAGATCGCTACCGGCTGCAGACGGCCCTGTTCAATCTGCTCCAGAATGCGGCGGAAGCCATGCCCTCAGGCGGCAAGATCACCGTCTCCACCTTTACCGATCATGCGGGAAGTGCAGTGGCCATCAGTGTCCGGGACAACGGCCCCGGCATTCCGGAAGATTTGATGCCCAAGATCTGCGAGCCCTTTTTCAGCACCCATACCGAAGAGGGGCTGCGGGGGCTGGGGCTGGCTATCGTTCAGGATATCATGAAGATCCACGGCGGTCGCATCAATATCCGGAGCCACTCCGGCGAAGGCACTGACATAACGCTGTATTTCCCAATCGTAGTCCGCAGCGCAGGTGAAGAAATTGATTAGGCGTCCATCACCAGCGGAATAAAAGTCATCAGGTCTTCGACGATGCCAATATCTGCTATCTGAAAAATCGCCGCCCGGGGGTCCTTATTGACGGCCACGACCATCTTTGACCCTCGCATTCCAGCGATATGCTGGACTGCGCCGGAGATGCCACAGGCAATATAGAGCTTGGGCGCGACGGTCTTCCCCGTCAGACCGATCTGATGCTTATAGCCCAGCCAGCCCAGATCACAGACCGTCCGTGAGCAACCCATCGCGGATTTCGAGAAAAGTCCGGCCAGACGCCGGATCAATTCAAGGTTTTCCTCCGCGCCGATTCCCCGGCCGGCAGAGACGATCACATCGGCCAGCGCAAGATCGAGGTCCTGCTCCTCCGCGGGGATCACACCGAGCGTCCGGATTTTTTGGGGATGGTCCGGAATCTTCAAAACTTCCATGCTTCCGGCCAAATGGGCGCGGGGGGATTTTTGCTCCACCTTGAATGCTCCCGGCAGCACCGTGAGTACAGTCGTATCCCTCTCCGGCGTCACGTCCATTTTTATTTTTCCATTGAATATCTTACGCACAAAGCGGGCGGCACCATCCTGCCGACTGAAACCTTCCACCGCCGTGATGCAGGATGCACCGAGGCGGACGGCCAGTCCCGGTGCGAAATCACACCCTCTGGACGTATGGGCAATACAGATGTACCGGGGCTTTCGCACCGCCAGCCGGGCTGCCATGGCCGTCATCCAAGTCTCGGCATTATAGAATGCCAGCGGGTCGCCCACAAGGGCGATGGTATCCAGTCCGGTTTCATCCGCCAGATCACGTGCGACCGCATGAGTTTCCCTTCCCGGCACAATCATGCGGACCGGAGCGGAATCACCTGCCGCAAGGGCCCGTGCAAAGGCAATCAATTCGTAAGTCACCGGCAGGATCCGGTTATCGGACAGTTCGGCAACGACAATGATTTCGTTATTCATATTGAGACCTTTTAAAAATGGATTCGCTGCTTGCGAACCATTTTTCGCCGGTTATGTAAAGCACTCATAAAAAGGCGCGTTCCTGCAATATCTGCCGCAATTTTTCCGCTTTTTCCGAGGGGTTGCCCGACAGAATCACCCCCGTTTTCATCGGGGCCGGTTCTTCCAGGGACTGAATGCGCTCTCTGGGAGCCGGGAAAGAGACGGGGTCGGTTTCCCCTGGCCGTGATGCCGGAATCGTGATCAGCGCCTGGGATCGCGCGCGCAACACATGCGACAGCGCCGGATAGCGGGGGCGGTTGATGCCCGACTGGATCGTTAACAGGGCGGGCAGCGTCAGTTCAAAAGCCTCCCGGAGGCCGCCTTCCAATTCCCGCTCCACATAAATTGTGCCTGAAGCATCCGGTCCGTCCCCTGTTTTATGAAGCTTTTGCGACATGACCGCCGTGGCCCAGGGATACTCGAGGATTTCTGCAACCATCGGGCCGACCTGGCCCTGCATGTCATCCTCGGCCATGACGCCCGCCAGGATCAGATCGTAATGCCTGTCGCTTGCGTAAGCGCCGATGAGGGAGGCGATTTCAAAAGGCATCCGGTAGCGTTCATCGTCCAGAAAAAGGTGAATGCCGTCGTCGGCGCCCATTTCCAAGGCTCTGCGGACGGTTTGGGCGGCCCTTGCCGGGCCTGCAGATAAGGCGTCGATCCGGGTCCCTGGAAACCCTTCACGGATGCGCAGAGCCTCTTCAAGGGCAAATTCATCGAAGCGATTCATCCTGAAGCGCGCCGCGGGCGCCTCCTCGATCCATTTCCCGGAGGCGTCGATCCGGACAGGACCGTCGGCATCGAGAACCTGCTTGACACAGACTAAGATTTTCATATCGAAAACTTTATTACCGATGAAAAATGGTTTGCAAGCGGCGAATCAAATGTTTTTCGCCTTTCCAGCATTGAAGTTAATCGCATGCCATTAATCATAATGTGATACGAGCCCCTCTGAAGCGAAAAAGGTTTTTGAGCGGCGGCAAAGCCATTTTCCATCGCCCTCTTTTCTACAGAGGGGGCTGGGGGAATCTTACATAGTTCATCCCCAGCGTCCGGAGACCATTCCTGAAGAGGATATCTATACGGTTATCCGTGACGATCCGTTCCACAAAACCCAGGCCGAACTGGGGATGATTGATGACGTCCCCCCGGGTGTAGCGTTCCTTCATATCATACGCCCGGATCGGCCGGTCCGGTTTCAGCTCATGATTTTTGAGGACCCAGCGCGTTTCCGCTTCCCGGACCGTCTGCGCATTTTGCAGGGTCGACTTGGGGCGGTTGAGCCTGCTCAGATTGAAGGCGACAACGCCCGGTTTTTTTTGCGGCTTCAACCCGCGATACATATGCTCCGCGCCGCAGGTCTGGCACTTGACCCTGGCCGCTTGTCCGGACCGCTCGTAAAGCACGACGTGGGCCAGCTCCAGCTTGCATTTTAAGCACCAGGCATCGATTTTTTCTCCGACCAAAGACATTTTTTCTCCTTAATTAACTCATCATGCCCCATCTTTTCAGTTTCTGGTGGAGGGTGCGGCGGGTGATGCCGAGGCGGCGCGCCGCTTCGCTTTTATTGCCCTCGGTGGCCGCCAGGGTCTTGAGAATCGTGGTCTTCTCCACCTCTTCCAGGGGCGCTTCGCCGTTCTGCATCCCCTCCGGCGACGGCTGCGGCATGGCCGTGCTTTCCGCAACAAGGATCAACGGCAGCTCCGCTTCATCCATGTATTCCAACCGGGACAAGACGACGCCTCGCTCCACGGCGTTCATCAATTCCCTGACATTTCCCGGCCAGGCATACCTCAGCAGGCGGTCCATGGCCTGCGGCGTGAATCCCCTGATCGTTTTGTGGTTCTGTTTGGCAAAATCAATCAGGAAGCGCTGGGCCAGAAGCGGAATGTCCTCCCGGCGGTCCCGGAGCGGCGGCAGGTGGAGGGCCACCACGTTCAACCGGTAGTAGAGATCTTCCCGGAAACGGCCCGCCGCCATGTCCTGAAGCAGATTGCGATTGGTGGCGGCGATCACCCGCACATCCACCTTGAGGACTTCCTCGCCGCCGACGCGGGTGATTTCCCGCTCCTGCAGGACACGAAGCAGCTTGACCTGCATGGCCAGGGACATCTCGCTCACCTCATCCAGAAAGATACTACCGCCGTCGGCCTGCCGGAATTTGCCCTCCTTGCGGCGGTCAGCGCCGGTGAATGCCCCTTTCTCATGTCCAAACAACTCCGACTCCAGCAGGGTTTCCGTAATGGCAGCACAGTTTATCTTGATAAAGGCGCCTTCTTTGCGGAAACTATTGAAATGGATGGCCCCGGCGATCATTTCCTTGCCTGTTCCCGACTCTCCCGTAATCAGGACCGTTGCCTCGGAGGGGGCCACCTGGGCCACCGTCTCCAGCAGGGCGGTCATGGCCTGGGACCGGCCGATGAGGTTCCGCCGGTCGAAGCGTCTGCCCAGACGCTCCCGGAGCAGGCGGTTTTCCTTTTTCAACTGGCTGTGATCCATGGCCCTTTCCATGGTCAGGCGCAGCTCATCGAAATCCAGCGGCTTGGTCAGATAATCATAGGCCCCCTTCTTCAGGGCCTCCACCGCCGTCTCCACGGAGGCATAAGCTGTCATAATGATCACCGGAATCGCGGGATTGAACGCCTTGATTTCCGCGAGGGCCTCCAGACCGGAGACCTTGACCATGCGCACATCCATGAGGATCAGGTCAAAGGGCTTTTCATGGACCTGTGCGATCGCCGCGCCGCCGTCGTCGGCCTCGGCCACGGTATAGCCCCAGCCGGACAGCAGCGTCCGCAGCATCGTCCGGTGAGCCCGGTCGTCATCGACCACTAAAATGGTGTTTTTTGGTTTCATAGAGAGACCTTTGAAAAATGGCTTCGCCGCCACTTAAAAAGCTTTTCCGCTTCCGCGTGTAAGAAACGGTTTCAAGCCGTTCCTTTCACCGTTAATTAACCGGCAATCCGATCGTCACCGTCGTTCCCTGGCCAAGCGCACTTGATACCTGGATTTCTCCGCCATGGGCTTCAACGATTTTCTGCACGATGGCCAGGCCCAGGCCTGCACCCGAGGGCTTTGTCGTAAAGTATGGGTCAAAAATTCGTCCCAAATCCCCGGAAGCGATGCCAACGCCCGTATCCCGGACCTCTACCCGGATGCACCCACCGGAGCGCATTGCCGTGGCGACGGACAGCACACCGCCATTTTCCATGGCGCCCAGGGCGTTGAGAAATAGATTCAGAAAGACCTGTTTCATCCGGTCCGGATCGATGCTGACCGCGGGGAGATCCGGCAGATCCAGGTGCAGGGTGATCCCCTTTTCCCTTGCCTGCGCTTCCGTCATCCGGAGGGCATGCCGGAGGATGCCCTGGATGGGGGTTTCCTGTCGGTGCATTGTCATGGGCCTTGCATAGTCAAGCAACTGGCTGATGACGCGGTTCAGACGGTCCACCTCCTGAACCATAATATCGGCTGTTTTTCCGTCTTCAGGATCATCCCGGTATCGCTCCTTGAAATAGGTCGCAAACCCCTTAATGGAACTCAGGGGATTGCGGATTTCGTGGGCCACCCCGGCGGCAAGGCTGCCCAGCGAGGCCAGACGCTGGCTGCGGGCAACCTCCTTCTTCAGTTGCTGAATCTCCGTAATATCCCGGAAGAGGACGACTACCCCCCGGTGGCCATCCTCTTCCTCCAGAATCGTTGCAATCACTTCCAGGGGGATCGTGCTGCCGTCCTCAAAGGGACAGTCCATCTCCCTGGCAATGATCCGTTTTTCCCTTTCCAGCATCCCGATAAGATCACGGCAGGTTTCCGGCAGAATGTCAGCGGCCTTTTGACCGACGACGTCCGCGGCGCCCCTCTGCAGGATAGACTCGGCCGTCTGGTTGAAGGCGGTAATCCGGCCGGCCTGATCGACGGCGACGAGCCCCATGGGCATGTTCTCAACCAGATTGTCGGAGAAGGCCTGGACGCGGGACAGCGAGGTCCGCGCGGCACGGTATCCCTGGGCCAGCATCAGGGAAATGATCCCGGAGATGCCGACGAGCAGGAAGATCACGGCCATCATGATGGTATTGCGGTTGTCCTCTTTGCGGGCGGCCTCAATGGGTCCCATATCCAGCCCCACAAAGATCACCAGCTTTCCGGAAGAGGCATCTTTATCCGATTCCACCGGTGTCTGTGGGCCATCCAAACGGATCCGGCCCTGAAATCCCTGGTCATCTTCCCGGGCTGGCCTGAATTGACGGTAAATTTCGAAGGTATCGGCGCCTTCCGCATTAGGAACCTGGCGCCATTGCAGTGCAGCGGAGGTTGAGATGCGCTTGAGATCGAGATCGGCGCCATAGATTTCACCAAGCAGGGAGGGATCGCTGTCGGCCAGAATGACGCCGTTTATGTCCGTGACGATCAGATAATCGATATCCGGCTGCTGGGCCGTTTCCATGAGGAGCTTCTGGAGTTGAAAGTGTCCCCACTTGAGGCCGATGCCGGTCCGGGCGCCCGCCTCGAAGGACCGGATCAGGGCGCCGCCTTTCTCCGTGAGGAGCTTGGTTGTATAGGCTTGCTGGCGGTCGAGGCTCTGTCGGGTCATGAATAGAAAGATGGGTGCCAGGACCAGCACGGCCCCGATGATGATCCAGGGGGAAACCCCTGCCAGGCGTTTTTTATTCATTCCAACTCACCTTCATCCCCTCTATGGAAAGGGGGATCTGCCGTGGATACTTATTATCCAGCTGGATACCACAAGTGGATACTTATTATCCAGTTTTTCTTTATCCATGGGCAACATCTTCATGGCATATGGGATCATTAAATTTATTATTTTATGAAATCAGTAGCTTACAGATAATTTAGATTGTTGGCACATCCATTGCTATTACAGAAGCAAAACAAAATCAGAGCTAATATTTGAAAGGAGAATATACAATGAAAAAGCTATCCATGGTATTTGTGGCCGTTCTTATCTCGACGGCCTTGGCCTCAGCGACCTTCGCCTACGGGTGGGGCGGCGGAGGGGGTCGCGGACAGGGAAGAGGCGCCTGCATCGGCGGTCAGGGTTATGAAGGCGATATCCCGGCGTCCTCCCAACTCGGTCTGACAGCCGAACAGACGGCAAAGATCAAGGCTTTGCGCGAAGCTCACCTGAAAGACATCAAGCCCTTGCAGGACAAGATGTTCAGCAAGCGCGGCGAACTGAAACTGCTCTGGCTGCAAACGAAACCGGATCAGGAAAAAATCATGGCGGTGCAGAAAGAAATCAGAGGCCTGCGCGATCAGATGCAGGATAAAAGAACCAGCCAGCGCCTGGCTGTATTCAACGTTCTGACCCCTGAGCAGCAGACCAAGGCCCAGACCTTCATGGGCGGCAGAGGCTTCGGTCCCGGCGGCGGCGGTGGAGGACGGTGCGCCGGGGGACCTGGGGGACCTGGTGGCGGTCCCGGATTTGGTCCTGGAGACGGACCTCGTGGAAACTGGTAAACGGTAAATAAAACAGACTCGTACGAACCCGGGAGGAAACTCCCGTGTTTTTTTGTGATGAAACAGTTGTCCATGAAGGCTGTTGAAAAATGGCTTCACCGCTACTCAAAAATCTTTTTCGCTTCCAGGGATGTTTTTATCATATGATGATTAGAAACAAGCTGTTCTCTTCAGCACTGGAAAGGCGAAAGACATTTGATTCGCCGCTTGCAAAGCCATTTTCCATCGGTCTCCATGGGTTGAATCGGGTTATTTGCATTCTGCATTGAATTTAAAAACACAATAGCGTATGGAAAGGGCGGTATGAGAAAAAGGGAGAGGCGGTAAATGATGGGCATGACGATTACGGAAAAGATCCTGGCAAAGCATGCGGGGATCAAAGAGGTCCAGCCGGGGATGCTGATCAACGCGAAGGTCGATGTCGCCATGGGTCACGATGTCACAGCCCCCATCGCCATCGCGGAGTTCAAGAAGGCCGGGGGGCATAAAGTCTTCGACCGCAACAAGGTCGTGATCGTTCCCGATCACTTCACGCCGAATAAGGACATCCAGTCGGCCCAGAACGCCAAGATTCTAAGGGATTTCGCCCGGGAGCACAAGCTGAGCCATTACTATGAAGGCGGGCAGATCGGGGTGTGCCACGTCCTCCTGCCCGAGCAGGGCATTGTTGTGCCCGGCGACCTCGTCATCGGCGCCGACAGCCACACCTGCACCTACGGCGCCCTGGGGGCCTTCGCGACGGGGGTGGGGAGCACGGACCTGGCGGCGGTCATGCTGACAGGCGAGCTCTGGTTCAAAGTCCCGGAGACGATGAAGATCGTCTTTTACGGCAGGCGCAACCCCTGGGTGACGGGAAAGGATCTGATCCTCCATCTGATCGGGCAGATCGGCGTGGACGGCGCCACCTACCAGGCGATGGAGTTCACCGGCGAGACGGTGCGGGACCTGACCATGTCCGACCGCTTCACCATTGCCAATATGGTCATTGAGGCGGGGGCCAAAAACGGCATCTTCATCCCCGATGAGACCGCCCGGGATTATTGCCAATACAGGGCGGAACGGGACTTCACCTTTTACACATCCGACCCCGACGCCGCCTATGCTTCCGTTCTGGAGATCGATGTCAGCGGGATAGAGCCCCAGGTGGCCTTTCCCCATCTGCCCTCGAACACCAAGGGGATCAGCAAAGTCGGCTCCATCAAGATAGACCAGGTTTTTATCGGCTCCTGCACCAATGGCCGCATCGAGGATCTGCGAATCGCCGCCCATGTGCTGAGAGGCAGAACGGTGGCCCCCTATGTGCGCCTGATCATCATCCCTGCGACGCCGGAGATTTACCGAACGGCCATGATGGAGGGTCTGCTCGAGATCTTCCTGGACGCGCAGGCCGTCATCAGCGCGCCGACCTGCGGCCCCTGTCTGGGCGGCCACATGGGCATCCTGGCCGACGGGGAAAGGGCCGTGGCCACGACAAACCGGAACTTCGTGGGACGCATGGGACATCCGGGCAGCGAAGTCTACCTGGCCAATCCGGCCATCGCCGCAGCGTCGGCCGTCCTGGGGCGGATCGCAAGTCCGGACGAACTGAAGGGGGTGCCGCCATTATGAAATTCACAGGAAGAATCTGGAAATTCGGGGATCACCTCAATACCGATCTGATCATTCCGGCCAGGTACATCAATGCGACGGACCCGGCGTTTCTCGCAGCCCATTGCATGGAAGACGCAGATCCGGCATTTGTCAAAAAAATCAAACCCGGGGATATGATCGTGGCGGGAGAGAATTTCGGCTGCGGGTCCTCCCGCGAACATGCCCCCATCGCCATCAAGGCGGCGGGGATTGCCTGCGTGATTGCCAAGAGTTTCGCCCGGATCTTCTACCGGAACGCCTTCAACATGGGGCTGCCGATCTTTGAATCGACGGAACTCTATGACCGGGCGGTCGACGGAGAGGTGATCGAGGTGGACGGAAACACCGGAAAAATC